>JALGUK010000398.1 GCA_029820875.1 Candidatus Zipacnadia bacterium | reverse complement strand
GCATTGTCAGTTCCACGCCTGTTCGATTATACCCCCTGCTGCCACCCGGTCCCCGTCGTACAGCACCAGAGATTGGCCGGGCGTAAGTGCATTGGGGTTTTCCGGCAGGTGCACCCGCGCCCTTTTGCCAGAGAGCGGTGTCAGATATGCGCGTGTGGGGGCCGAGCGGTACCGAACCTCCGCCTCTCCGCGAATCGTCTGCCCGATAGGTTGCTCTTCGATGCTGCCCCAGTTGACTTCAGCGATTATACACCACCGGCGCGGCAAAGCCTCCCTGGGTCCGACGATTACCGCTCCTCGGTCCGGCTCTATGCGGATGACATAAAGGGGCCCGCGCCCGCCCAGGCCCGCACGCTGGCCCACCGTGAACCTGTGCAGGCCGTCGTGCTCTCCGATAACCGTGCCCGTCTCGTCCTCTATCGGTCCCCTGATGAGAGTAATCCGGCCCTCAAGGAATTCGCGGTAGTTTCCGCTCGTAACGAAGCAGAGGTCCTGGCTCTCGGCGGTTTCGGCGGTGGGCAGGCCGTGGGAGCGGGCCAGTTGCCGCACCTCGCTCTTCATCAACCGGCCTAAGGGAAAAAGCGCACTTGCCAACTGGTACTGAGAGAGGCCGTACAGGGCATAGGACTGGTCCTTGTCACGGTCGCGCGCCCGCCTGATGGAGAGACGCCCGTTGGAATGCTCAACAATGGCATAATGTCCCGTCGCCAGCCGCTCAAAACCGGAGGCCTGCATCCGCTGCAGCAACGCGCCGAACTTCGTCCGCTCATTGCAACGCAAGCAGGGGTTGGGAGTGCGGCCGATGGCGTAGGCTTGGCAGAAGTCAGAGATAACATCCCGATGAAACTCCCGCGTGAAGTTCATGGTGTAGTGGCGAATGCCAAGCGTCCTGCAGACAGCCCGGGCACGCTCGATAGCCTCCAGCGAGCAGCAGGCCCGCTGGGGATATTGCGCTTGGCAGAGGTCTTCAATGAGCTTCATCGTCACGCCTACAACCTCGTAGCCCTGCTGGGTCAAAAGCAGGGCGGCGACCGACGAATCCACTCCACCGCTCATAGCAACAGCTACTCGCTCCATGATAAGCTCAAGATACTCCCTCTGTCCCGCCGGCAAGCGTCCGTGTGGCGTTTACTGCTATCAGGAGTTGCCACCGTCGTTATTTACTCGGCGTTTCTCGTTTGCGATGCGATAGATCTGGCAATTGCGGCATTCCGCACAGGCCCCGTGTCCCTTCATGATTTCCCAGCACCGCTTCCCCGGCGCTTGGGGCACGTTGCAGGCTACGCGCACATCTTGAGGGCAGCCCCTAAGCAGCCAGCACGCCGGCAGCTCCACCAGGCGGCGCAGGTCCTGCAGGTCGTAGCCGTCCTCGTTTACCAGTTGCCGTAGTCGGCCCAACCAGGAGACGTCGTTGATGCTGTAGAGACGTTGGTTCCTCCGGCGGGCCGGGCTTACAAGCCCCTTTTCTTCGTAGATTCTGACCGTCCTGACGCACACGCCCAGGAGGTCAGCTACTGCTCCGATTCGCATCACAGGCTTATCGGGGTCAGGTTCGTACATTCGGCTTCCGGCTTTTGACGGCACTGTTGCGTCCCCTCTCTGCCGGTTAACAGCATGTTCGTGCACCCATATCCAGAACGTCCATGTTTACAGATATTCTATAAATGTACAGTCTCGTTGTCAACCGACCGCGCGGACGCCGACATGTCAAATCTCCCTCCACAGGATGAAGAGGAGTCCGCCGAGTGATAGCGAATATGCTCCTGGAGCGGTGTCTGCGGCCCGTGAGGACACTCACACGAGGTGAGAACGGTGCCGGAATCAGAGCATGGATGCCCGCGCCTGATACTAAACGATGACGGCAGCAACTTCCTGTACTCCTGGGATGACCTGGGGGCCGAGGACCTGCGCGCGTACCTTTCACGCCTGGGTAATACGCACGTGGACATGGTTGCCTATTGCGTGGCGTTCGGTGGATACGTCACCTACTACGAAAGCGATGTAGCCGAACCGCTCGGGACTGGGTTTGCATTGACCGACCGCGTCAGGCAGAGAAGGTGGGCGCACAACCGCGAGCGCCTGCGGCGCGAGGTCGGGGACTACATCGGCTTCGTCTTCTCCACGTTGCGGGAGATGGGCATCGCGCCGCTTGCGAGCTTCAGGATGAACGATGCTCACATGAGCAGCGACCCCGTCGGGCCGGTCGCAGGCCGTTTCTGGATGAATCACCCCGAGTGGCGGCTCGGCGAGTCCTACGGTTATTATGGCAGTTGCATGGATTACGCGGTGTCGGCGGTGCGGGAATACCTGCGCCGGCTCGTAAACGAAGTGATCGGGAAGTTCCCTGACATCGTGGGCGTGGAGTTGGATGGGATGAGGTCGCCGTTCTTTTTCAAGAATGGCACCGGTCGGCAGAATGCTCCCCTGATGACGGACTTGCTGAGGCAAAT
>JALGUK010000020.1 GCA_029820875.1 Candidatus Zipacnadia bacterium | reverse complement strand
TTTTGAGTCCTCCATGGGGGCAGCTACAACGACCTCGTCTATCTGGCCGGTAAAGTAACTGTAGTTGCGTTTCCCGTCCTCTTCCCACTCGTAGCGCCCGATTGTCCACTCGCGTCCGCTGTCTGCGAGCGGTCCTGCCGCAGGCCTCATAGCGACCGTCTTGCCGTCCACGATTATCGCTGCGTTGCCGTCGTTGCGGTAGTTGAAAACGAGGTGATGCCACCGCCCCACCTGAAGGGGCTGGTCGCTCGCGTAGCTGCTTCTTCCTTTCTGGGTCCACACAATCCACCTGGGCTTGCAAGCCCCGTCAATGTAAAGCATACACGCCCCCGGCCGCCCGATCGGCACCTGGCCCGGCCCGGGTCGCTGCAGGCGCACGCGTGCCTCCAGGCGGACGCCGCCAAGAGTTTCAATGGGCAAGTCGGCCTGAACGATTTGTGCGCCGTTATGAAGCTTCAGTGCTGGGTTGTTCGTATCAAAGTCCAGCTTCAGGCCCGCCATATCAGCATGCGTCTGGCAGCCCGCAATCATGATAGCTACAACAAAAACGCCGGGGAAAAATCTTCTTCCAAGCATTACGCGCCCTCCGGATGGGAGAGTAAGTCCCGTTTAGTTTGTTGTTAACCTTCGATGATATCGTTCAGATGACCTTCATCCGCGGCAATGAGTCGCCGCGCGAATCGAGTGGAAGGCCATGGAAAAGCCGCGTCTGCTGCTGCATGTCTGTTGCGCCCCGTGTTCGACGCACGTCCTCAGCGTGCTCAGAGACGACTATGCCGTGACCTTCCACTTCTATGATCCCAACATCCACCCGGAGCAAGAGTACCGCCGCAGGCTCGAGGATGCAGAGCATTTTGCGCGCGAGACCGCAACGCCCATCATTGTGGCGGAATATGACCCGGACCGCTGGTTTAAGGCGGTCGAGGGTCTCGAACACGAGCCGGAGCGCGGGCGTCGGTGCGAGGTTTGCATTCGGCTGCGGCTTGAATGTACGGCTGACTTAGCCAAACGGCTTGGGTTCGAGTGCTTTGCAACAACCCTCTCGGTGAGCCCCCACAAGGACGCACAGATGATTAACCGCATAGGAACCCAGCTTGCCGCCGACCGCGGCCTGAGCTTTGTCGTAGCCGACTTCAAGAAGGACGGCGGTTTCCAGAAGAGCGTGGCCCTCAGCAAGCAATATGGGCTGTATCGGCAGGACTACTGCGGCTGCGTCTACAGCCTCCGTGAACGCAATCGCCGCATGGCATCCCGACGCAATTGACTTTTCCCCGCCGGTGCGCTACACTCCCCGTCAGCGCCCCTGTATTGCAGTGTGCAAAGAGCGGTGGTGCCGGATGGACCGACCTGCGTCTGTTCTACTGGTGGACGACGACGCTGCCGTGCGCGAAGTGTGCCACGAGGCCCTCGCAGAGCGTGGCTACGAAGTGGTGGAAGCCGCAACCGGCGGCGCTGCCATCACCGAGATAAGGCCAGGGCGATTCGCCGTCGGCCTGGTGGACCTGCGCCTGGACGACATGGACGGCATGGAAGTAGTGGTGGCCTTGCGGGCTGCCGACCCGAACACCTGCGTCATCGTTATAACCGGTTATGCGGACCTGGAGTCGGCGGTTGAGGCGGTCAAGCACGGAGTTTACGACTACGTTCGCAAGCCGTTCGACGCCGATGACATGGTCAGGATTGTCGAGCGCGGGCTGGAGAGGCAGCGCCTGGCGATGGAGAACGTCCGCCTGCTGCGGGAGCTGCAGGACGCCACCCGGCAGTTGATGACACACAAGAAACGCCTGGAAGAGAAGTTCGAGGTTGCCACCGAAGAGCTTACTTCCCTGATTGAGCTTGGCAAACACATGGCCGGCAACTCGGATGCGGGCGAGCTATTGAGTCTGATTCTGCAGCGTGCATGTGCGCTCACCGGCGCTGCGGGCGGCCATATCTTCCAAATGCAACCCGATGGCTCATTGACGGCGCGCGTCGCTTGCGGCGGCTATCTTGCGGGAGGGCCGCACGGAACCGCTGACGAAGCTCTCCGGCTCGCGACCGAAGCAGCGAGGCTGGCGCGGGTGGTTGTGGACAACCAGCTCACGGACACGGCCAGCCCGCTACCGCCCGGACACCCGTCTTCGATACTGGTCGTTCCAATTGTGATGCGCGGCCGGGTCACAGGGGCTTTAAGCCTCTATGACAAGGCGTCCAGACCGTTCACGGGGGACGATGCCGACCTGATGAACGTCCTGGCGGTACAGGCCGCGGGTGTGCTCACCGCACCGGCTGAGGATACCACACCTGACATGAACCGCCCGTCCGACGAGTTTGTCGCCATGGAGGACCTCTTCGAAACGCATTAGGGACCGCGCGATGCCGGAACGACAATGGTGGCAAGATTTCTTTGAGCTTCCCGATTGTCGGGAACTGGGGGTATTCCCCGACGCGGCGGAAACGCTCTGGGAAGTGGAGTCCCTTCTCAAGCTGCTTACGCCCCGCTCCTCGGACCTTATCCTCGACGTATGCTGCGGGGACGGCCGCCACGCACATCTTCTCGCCGATGCGGGTCTACGCGTTGTGGGGCTTGACCGCTCGGTTGCGTTCACACGCGAGGCCGCCGCCAAGAAGCCCGCGGCCGGCGGTTATCCCTTCATCGTGCGCGCGGACATGCGGCAGATTCCGTTCCGCAGCGTTTTCACAATCGTTCTCAACCTCTTCAACAGCTTCGGTTACCTCGACGACCCCGCCGACGACCGCCGCGCGCTCGCTGAGATGGCCCGGTGCCTCCGGCCGGGCGGACGGCTCCTGCTGGAGACGCGTAACAAGAATTTCCAGATCGCGGGAGTGCCCTTCAGCGCGCCAACGCGGCTGGCCGACGGCGACCAGGCGCTCGTGCGGGTATTCTACGACCCGGTTTCCCGCCAACTAAAGAGCCGCTGGACGCGAATCGGGCCTCCGGAGACACTCTATGCCGAGTCCGCCATCCGACTCTATTCGCCTGAGGAGTTCATGGACATGTTCGCCGCAGCAGGCCTGAGGGTTCTGGAGCTGTACGGCGACTATGACCAGCGGCCGTTTCTCGACAGCCATCGGAAGTTGCTCATCCTGGCCCAAAAACCCCGATAACAGGGCCTACCGCACGTCAGCCAGCTTCACGACGCTCCCCGTCTGCCCGGAACGCTCGGCGGCGACGAGGATCGCGATAATCTCAAGGGTGTGCTCCAGGTCTATCGGTTCCTCGCCGGTGCGCACCATCTCGAGGAATGCGCGGAGTGTTTCCCGATACCACCGGGAGTCGGAAAGCGCGGTCTGATACCACCCCTTCTCCCCGAAAACAGCGAAGTGGAACACCGATGTCCCGTTGCGGTTGAGATTGACGACCCCGGTCTTGCCGTCGGTCCACTTAACCGTAATCACGTCATTGTTCTCATCCAGCGCGGCGAAGACCCAGTCGACTCCGGGGCCTAAAACCACATGCAGCAGCTCCGCGGCATGGATGCCGTAAAAGAATAAGTCGCCCGGGCCGGTGCTGAGGGCCGAGCGTATTGCTCCGATTTCATCGTCCATTCTCGCGCGCAACGGCTCAAGCTCCACGGCATACCGGAGCGCGGAGCACGACATAAGCGGTGTGCCGCGCTTATGGGCGGCCTCCACCATCGCTTTGGCGTCTTCCATGGAATGGGCGAACGGCTTGTCCACATACGTCGGAATGCCCGCATCCAAAAATGGAACTGCCTGCTCGCGATGGCGGCTGCCGTCCCGGGTGAGGACCATGACGGCGTCAACCGCGCCGAGCATCTCCGTCAGGTCCTTGCAGACGCTCTCAATCCCGTAACGCTCCTGCAACTCGCGTGTTCGGGCCTCGTCCGCAGGATCCCAGTGCCACAGGTGGGTGACACGCGCTCCCTCGAGATGCTTTTCAGGCGGGGCGTCCTCGAGATTCAATAGCTCGCTGTACCGGTCAGCATGTGAGGATTCGAGTCCGACCAGCCCAATCTTTATCAACTTTTCGCTTCCTTTCCTTACAATAATTGGGCATCTATTGGTTCTTGCCCTTGCCTCTCTTCTCAGCGGCTTCACGCCAGCGGCGGGCCCAGTTCTCCTTGTTTGTCTGCGGCTCTCTCGCGATTGCCAGTGAGTCGTCGGGCACATCATGAGTGATTACGGACCCCGCAGCGGTCATGGCCCCATCTCCGACGCTTACCGGGGCCACCAGAATCGTATCACTGCCTATAAACGCCTGCTTGCCGATGTGCGTACGGTGCTTGGTGCGACCATCATAATTGCAGGTAATTGTCCCGGCACCGATATTGGTGTCGGGGCCGACCTCGCAGTCGCCCAAATAGCTCAGATGCATAACCCTGGCCCGCTCGCCGATGATTGCGTTCTTAATCTCAACAGACGCGCCTACGTGGGCTTCCGCGCCGATGACCGTGCCGGGGCGCAGATACGAAAACGGCCCGACTCGCGCCCCCGGGCTGAGCCTCACGCCCTCGAGGACGCAGAAGGCCTTCACCTGGCAGCACTCATTGACGATGACGTCTTCGAGCGTGCAATACGGCCCGATCTGGCAATCCTCAGCGATGCTCGTGTGCCCCTTCAGAACGGTACCCGGCAGGATGGTGGTGTCGCGCCCGATTGTCACCCTGTCCTCAATGTAGGTATTGTCCGGGTCAACGATGGTGACCCCGGAAAGCATCAACCCCTCGTTGATTCTACGGCGCAGCACTGCCTCGGCCCGCGCGAGCTGTGCGCGTGTGTTGATGCCCTCGGCCTCGTCCGAATCCTGCGTCATTAAGGCTTCAACGGGTTTCCCGGAGGCTACAAGGGCGGCGATTACGTCCGTAAGGTAATACTCAGCCTGTTCATTGTCCGGCCGCAGTGTCTCGAGGGCGTCAAACAGGTCGGCGGAGCGGAAGCAGTAAATCGAGGTGTTGATTTCACGAATGGATAGTTGCTCTTGCGTGGCGTCCCGGTGTTCGACGATTTGCAGGACGCGACCCGCCTCGTCGCGCACGATCCGGCCGTATCCGAACGGGTCCGCAGGCATGGCGGTCAGCACGGTACATGCCGCCCGTGTGGCGCGATGGTGCTTTACCAGCCGCATCAGCGTTTCCCGAGTCAAAAGAGGCGCATCGCCGCACAGCACAACCAGGTCCTCATCGCCGTCACCGACAAACGGCCTTGTCTGTGTCATCGCGTGGCCTGTCCCCAGCGGAGGGTCCTGAAGGACGAACTGCAGGCCTTCGCGAGTCGCAAGCGCCGCCCGAATCCGCGCTTCACCGTCCTTGCCCACAACCACAACCGTTTTTTCCGCCTCCAGCGCATTAGCAGCCCCGAGCACGCGCTCTATAAGCGGCCGCCCCATCAAGGGATGAAGCACCTTCGGGAGCTTCGACTTCATCCGCTTCCCTTGTCCTGCCGCCAGGATAACACATTGCAACCCTCTCATAGATATCCCTTCCTCATTGGGTTGGCCGATTCTACCACAGGGGCACAGCGTGGTCAACGCGCCGGCCCGCAATTGGCATGGCCGCTGAGTGAATGACGGCATCTTTTTTGCCCGGTGGGGTTGAGGTGTAGCATGAATTCTGCTATACTCGGTTGCGTCTTGGAAGGCCTTCCGGTATGTTTTCCACACTTGTGGAAAACTGTGTGGAAAACGTCCCCGGCGCCGCATTCAACGGCTTATCGCAGCATCCATCGCACCCGCCGACCGCGGTCAAAGCCCCTCAGACGCAACCCATTTAGTTCCGATTCATGGGCTTTTTTGCAGAGCGCCTGACATTCCTTTTTCCACAGGCTAAATAGCACTTTTCTGCACCTGAAAAGTTTTCACTATCTGCCGCGAATCTTCTGTGGAAAAACTGCCGGTTTTCCACTCCTGTTTCAGGCTGAATTCAAGCCCTTTTCGCGGAGGATGAGAAGCCTTCGATGGGAAAACCCCGAATGGTTGTGACGAAACGCGGGAAACCTGTCCAGGCAATACGAAAGGCAACGGTCCGAGTCGTTCGCCACGGCAACCCAAAGCTTGAGCCATCGTATGGCGTGGTCAGAGTCGCCGCTTGCCAGTCACCCTCCGAAAAAGTCCACATTACGGATGTCCCTGTGGCCCCGCTTGACTCATTTGTTGAGAGGGCCACGCGCGTGGTCCTCGAAATTGCGACCAAACTGGGCGGGCAAGTGTCAATGGTGGCGCTGCGGGAGATTATATCGAATCTGTTTCATGCGGACTTTCGCGATGCGTCCATCATCGTCACCGAAGGGGGCAACGAGGTCATCGTCACTGACCGCGGGCCGGGGATCGCCGACAAGGAAAAGGCGCTTCTGCCGGGCTACACTACGGCGACGGCGTCGCTTAGGGAGCATATTCGAGGCGTCGGGGCCGGCCTTCCGTTGGCCCGCGAGAGTGCAGCCGCCGACGGCGGGGCTCTCAGTATCGACGATAATCTCGGTGGGGGAACTGTGGTAAAGCTGAGCGGGACAGCCCCAAATCGTGCGAGGGCCTCGGAACTCGCACCCACTGAGCTTTCGGAGCGCGAGAAGAAGGTCCTCCTGCTCCTGGGGGAGGAGCAGAAAGGGGGTCCGAGCGCAGCGGCACAGGCGCTGGGAGTCAGTATCAGCACGGCCCACCGGCTGCTGGAGAAACTGGAACGAATGGGTCTGGTGGTCACAGGCTCCAAGGGCAAGCGCGAGTTGTCGGAGTATGCACTGGCCAACTTCGAGCTTTTGATTCGCGGAGGCGAGTAATCTAATCCAAACTCACAAGGAGGGAGCCAAGAAAACGCAACATTAGGCGTCACTCGACGTGCTGCCCGGACGCCGCGCACCGGCGTCTTGTCCATCCGCTTTACTACGGGAAGGTGATGATTGTGGCGGGAGCAGATACTGGAACCGAGAAACGAGCCCGGGATGTGTGGTACTCAGCCCTACGGGCTTTAGAGAACCGAATGAGCCGGGTCACATTCGATGCCTACCTGCGAGATGCAGTGCCGCTTGTGTTTGATGATGACCGGGTCGTACTGGGTGTCAGTAGCGAGCTGGCCAAGAACTGGCTGGAAGAACGTCACGCATCCCTGGTGGCGGCTTGTCTCAGTGAACTTATCGGGAACTCCGTTACGGTCGACTTCGTGGTAAGCCCGGGCGAACAGCCACCCGAAGACACTCCCGCACCACTAGATACCGAGGTTCCACAGCAAAAGCAAGCAGCTCCAGCCCGCGATGCGTTTCCCTCGATGGGTCTCAATCCGAGGTACACTTTTGAGAACTTCATCGTGGGGAAAAGCAACCGGTTCGCCCACGCAATTGCACATTCCGTTGCACAGAACCCCTCCGACTCCTATAACCCCTTCTTTCTCCACGGTGGCGTCGGCCTCGGCAAGACGCATCTGATGCAAGCAATAGGCCATCATGTCCTGGCTGAGCATCCTGAGTTCACCGTTGTGTATATATCAGGTGAGAACTTCGTCAACCACGTTGTCACCGCTATCAGGGAAAAGCGGACCAGTGCTTTCAGGAGCAAGTACCGCAACGTGGACATCTGGCTCGTGGATGACATCCAGTTCATCGCGGCCAGAGAGGGGACGCGCTCGGAGGAGGAGTTCTTCCATACATTTAACACCCTCTACGAGACCAACAAGCAGATTGTAGTCTCAAGCGATGTGCCGCCCAAGGACCTTCAACTACTGGATGATCGCCTCCGCTCCCGCTTCGAATGGGGTGTCGTAGCCGATATCGGCCGCCCGGACCGCGAGTTGCGGCGCGCAATCCTGGAAAAGAGGGCCGAAGGGGAGTTGGTGGACATCCCCAGCGAGGTCTTCGATTACATTGCTGACCTGGTTCAGTCCAATATCCGAATTCTTGAAGGTGCATTGACAAAGGTAATTGCTTATGCCTCGTTGAACAATACCCAAGTTACGCTGGAAATAGCTGAGAAGATATTGCGGGACTACTCGACCGGCGAGAATTCTGAACATGCCTCAATCGACAACATTCAGCGTGTTGTCAGCGAGTACTATCACCTGGACACGGAGGACCTCAAGGGGAAACGGCGGAACAAACAGATTGCTTTGGCGCGTCAAGTCGCCATCTACCTCACCAGAGAGCTGACTGACAGTTCAACGCCTGATATTGGTGCGTCATTTGGAGGCCGAGATCATTCAACGGTATTACATAGCTACAACAAAATTCGCGAGATGATTGACTCGGACCCCAATTTTCGCAGCCAGATAATGGACTTGCGGGCAAGACTACGTGGCTCCTAACAACTTGTTGACTCTTTGGGGAAGGCTGTGTAAACTAAGCATGTTGATACAGGCCCTGTTGACAAAGCCGACGTTTTACACTGCTTCCTCAATAGTTACTAACAACACACACTACCTGCAAATAAGCCTCGGACACCAGTTGTTGTCCCTTTCCACAAGCTCTACGGTGTCTACGATGGTATTTATATATAGCTGTTAGAAACGTCGTAGTACAGCAGTTGGTCTGTGGATAATTCACGGTATAGCTTATTTGAAGACCGCAATAGCTTCAAGGGGGGTCACGGCAGGCAATGAAAGTCGCTTGTGATCGCAACGTGCTTCTTGGGGGCGTGCAGACTGTTGCGAGAGCCGTCTCATCCAGAACTACTCTTCCAGTTCTGACTAACCTTCTGATAGATGCCGCCGGCGAAGGAATGCGCTTGGTTGCGACAGATCTGGAAATAGGCATGAGCGCGAGTGTGGATGCGGATATCCAGAAGTCCGGTGCGGTGACACTTCCAGCGCGAATACTTCTCGAGGTTATTAGCAATCTGCCCGAGGCCTCTGTGACCATTGAAGTGGACGATTCCAGTACTGCAAAGATTACATGCGAGCGGTCAGACTATGCTATAAGGGGCCTACCTGCAGAGGAATTTCCTACGGTGCCGGATGTGGATGAGGGTGCAACTTTTACCATTACGCAAGGGGCACTCAGGCGGGCGATTGAGCAGACATCCTTTGCAGCTTCAGCCGATGAAACGCGGCCGATTCTTACAGGTGCACTTTTCGTTTTGGCACCTGAGCGTCTCCATGTTGTGGCTACGGATACGCATCGGCTTGCTCTTACTGAAGCAGAGGGAAATGTGCAGGTGGAGGAGGAACGCAGAGTAATTGTCCCTGTCCGTGCGCTTACCGAACTTGCTCGTATTCTGGATGAGGATGCGGATGAGGAAGTGAGCGTGAGTGTCGGTGCGACGCATGTCAAGTTTGAGCTGCCGCATGTCACGCTATGGTCGCGGCTGATTGAGGGGCAGTTCCCAAATTATGAGAAGGTGATTCCAAGTTCCTGGGACAAGAAACTCACTATTGATCGGGAAACGCTGCAGGATGCCCTCCGGCGGGTCATAGTGGTGGCCCGTGAGGATGCAAACCGGGTTATCTTCAGAACTGATGGCGAGACTCTTTCTCTGAACGCGGACAGCCAGGATGTCGGCTCGGCCCATGAGGAGACCCCGGTACAGTTGGAGGGTGAGGATATTGAGATTGCGTTCAATGGGCGGTATCTCCTGCAGGCTCTGGAGATTCTCGATTCAGAACAAGTGCAGATAGAGCTTACCGGAGCGCTGAACCCCGGCGTGGTTCGGCCTGTTGATGAGTCTGGGTATGTTTACGTCCTGATGCCGATGCAAATTATATGATATTAGGGCCCTATCACGTCAAATGCTTTCCAAGCACTGGCCCCTGGGGCTGAAGGTATGGTTCTTGACCGCCTGAAGCTCCATAATTTCCGCAACTACGCCGACCTCGTGCTTGAGGTTCCTCCGGGTGTGGTTCTCATAGTCGGTGCGAACGGGCAAGGTAAGACCAACTTACTGGAAGCTGTTGAGGTCGCCTCAACGACTCGATCCGGACGCGGAGCACGCCCCGAGGAGCTTGTACAATGGGGCCGGGATGAGGGAGCCGTATACGCGCGTTTTCAAAGGAAGCAGAGGGCCACCGTTGAGCTGAGCGTCCGCATTTCGAAGCGCTCTCGACAGTCGTTTGCGGTCAATGGGACCCCGGCCAGGCAACTTTCGCAAGTGATGAGGCAGGCAGCGGTCATCTCCTTCAGCCCTATGGACGTAGAGATTGTTCGAGGAGCGCCGGCCGTTCGCCGGCGGATGCTCAATGTTGAGATTAGCAAGCTGTCTGCGAGGTACTGTGACGATCTTGCCCGCTACCGGCGGGTCGTCCGACAGCGAAACGAGATGCTACGGCACGTTGCCGAAGGCCGAGGCGATACGACGGCATTGGATGCTTATACCTGCGAGCTGGCGAAGTATGCCGTTGCGCTGGTATCCGCACGAATGGAGTTCTTGGGCGCTCTGGAGAAGTCAGCGGCCTCCGTCTATCAAAGACTCGCAGGAGCAAGTGAGACGCTGACACTGAGGTACCGACCGAGCTTCAGCGTTGATACACAAGAGGCGCCATCTGCTGCGGCTGAGCGTCTCGTCGAGGAACTGGCTGCACGTCGCTTGCAGGAGTTGAGATGTGGCATGACCATCCTCGGTCCGCACCGGGACGATTTTGGAATTTATATCCGGGGGCGGTCCGGTCGGCGTTTCGCCTCACAAGGGCAGCAGCGAACCGCTGCAATCGCGCTGCGGATGGCGCAGTTTCAACTTGCAGATGAGCGGCTCGGGGAGGCTCCTGTGCTCTTGCTTGATGACGTCCTTTCAGAGCTGGACCAGCGGCGCGCCATGGGCGTATTGGAGTTGGCCGATACAGCCGACCAGGTGTTGCTGACTGCGACGGACGCACACGTTCTCGACGACCCGGCTACTCGCGCGATGGCGGTGTTTCAGGTGGAGCAAGGACGGGTGGAACGGACATGTTGAAGCGGGACAGCCGGGTAGGTACCGCCGGAGAAGCCGTCCAGGGCCTTCTGCGCGGTCTGGGATTGTGGGATAGGGCACGACAGGAGCAGGCGGCGGTTGTGTGGGAAGATGTAGTAGGGAAGGCGGTCGCCGCCAAGACGGAAGTCATCCGGGTAGACCGCGGGGTTCTTTATGTAAAGACGCAAGGTGCGGCGTGGGCCCAGGAGCTTGCGCTGCACGAAGGCGAGATACGTCAGCGGCTGAATGACAAGCTTGGCGGTAACGTAGTCCGCGAGATACGGTTCAGCACACGCGGCCGGGTGCAGTCCAGCGAGCAGGACGAGCAGGAGAGAGCAGCGCCTCATCCTGCGCGCGAGGAACTTGAGGCCGTCGCGCTCACTGATGAGGAAAAAGCCGCTGTTGCTGAAGCGGCGAAGGCCACTGCGCCTGAGCTGGCCCCAATGGTCCAGCGTCTTCTTGTGGCACAGATGCGCCTGGATAGGTGGCGTCAGCAACACGGCTGGCGCCCGTGTGTTCGGTGCGGCGAACTGGTCTTCGGGGGCGATGAATGTGTGTGTTGCCGCATAGCGACGCGCCGTACCCCTGACGTTCCGGAAAATGTGGAGCCGGAGACGTAACGAGGAGGGGTAAGAGATGGGCAATGGCACAAAAGGCTTCAGGGGTAAAATGGAACGGCTCGATGAATTCCGCTGGCGCATCCCCCGGACGTATCAAGAGGGGATGTCCGTTGACGGAATCATTTACGCCAATGAAGCGATGATGGCCAAGATCCAATCGGACAACTCCCCCCAGCAAGTCGCGAACGTCGCCTGCCTGCCGGGTATTGTCAAGGCCTCTCTGGCAATGCCCGACATTCATTACGGCTACGGCTTTCCCATCGGCGGTGTGGCGGCGATGGACATGGACACAGGGGTCGTCTCGCCAGGCGGAGTGGGGTATGATATCAATTGTGGTGTGCGACTTCTCAGAACAGACCTCAATCTGGCGGATGTTCAACCGCGGTTAGATGCGCTGATAACCGCTCTGTACGAATTCGTACCGGCTGGAGTCGGGTCTAAGGGCGCCATACATCTGACGAACGCGCAATTGGACGCCGTGACGGTTGAGGGAGCATCTTGGGCGGTTACCCATGGCTACGGGGTGCGCGAAGATCTCAATGTGACGGAGGAAGGAGGGCGCCTGGCGGGTGCCGACCCGGCGGGGCTGAGCCCGCAGGCCCGCAAGCGCGCTCAATCGCAACTCGGAACCCTCGGCTCCGGCAACCACTTCCTCGAGGTGCAGGTTGTCGAGGAGATTCAAGATCCCGCCAAGGCGCGGGCGATGGGCATTCTCGACGAAGGTCAGATAACCGTCATGATCCACACAGGCTCGCGCGGCTTCGGGTATCAGGTTTGCGACGATTCCCTGGTCATCATGCAGCGGGCGGTGAAGAAGTACGGCATCCACCTGCCGGACCGCCAACTTGCCTGCGCACCTCTTGACTCGCCTGAGGCGAAGATGTATCTGGCTCAGATGGCCTGCGCCGCCAATTATGCCTGGGCGAACCGCCAGGTAATCACCCACCGCGTATGCGAGGCGTTCGAGAGCACATTCAAGCTGGGAGCCGCCAAGCTGGGCCTGCAGATGGTATACGATGTCGCACATAACATCGCCAAAATCGAGGAGCACACTGTAGACGGGAAACTGCGCCGCCTGTGCGTCCACCGCAAGGGTGCCACGCGTGCGTTCGCGCCCGGCCATCCTGATGTGCCCGAGCCGTACCGCGACATCGGTCAGCCGGTCATTGTCCCCGGCGACATGGGGCGCGCGTCCTATCTTCTTGTCGGGACTGAGCAGGCGATGGCGGAGACGTTTGGTTCCGCCTGTCACGGGGCGGGCCGCGAGTTGAGCCGGTCGGCGGCGTTGCGGAAGGCCTCGAGCGGTCAGGTTTACGAGCGGTTGCGCGCCCAGGGCATCGTGGTGATGGCTACAGGGAAAAAGACTCTGGCCGAGGAAGCACCTGATGCGTACAAGAACGTCAGCGATGTGGTGGATGTTTGCGATGGGGCCGGAATCGCGCGCATTGTATGCAAAATGCGGCCCCTTGGGGTCGTAAAAGGATAAGGCGTTTTGAGATGCAGCGCTCTAAGGAGCATTGAATGGTCGCATTTGAGTTTACGGCCCTGCTGCTTATTATTGCGAGCGCCGCGTGGCTTTTGAGCTATGGGGCGGAAACTTTTGCGGAGAAATATGGACGCAACTTCGCGGGGAGCATCCTCCTTGGCCTGATTACAACACTGCCGCGCATGTACGCTGCTGGTGACCCTCGGGTACGGTTCGGTTGTGCTATTGGCCACCAGCCGCGTCAGTCGGCATCCAGTGAAAGCCGTCGAGTTGTCCAAGGCGACACAAATTGATGCGATTTACCTGCTGGTGACGGCCCTTGTCGCCCTTTTGTTGGCCTGGGAGGGGGGGGGATTCGACCTTAAAGACGCAGGCGTTCTCCTGGCCCTGTTCGGGATGTACATTTACCACGTCGCACGCGAAGCACGGGGTTTCTCCGGAACGGTGCGGAACCCTCCATCCAGAGGGCGCCTGCTGAAGGCGGGGCTGGCGCTTTTTGCGGGTGCGGTGGTTGTTGTTGTCTTCTCCGATCCATTCGTGGACTCGATGCTGCGCCTGGCGGAGCAAATTGGAATCAACGCAGTGGCCGTGGCGCTCGTACTTGGCCCCATCGCCTCGGAGATGCCAGAGAAGGTTACGGCTTATATCACGGTCATCCGTGACGGGCGGTTGGCGGAGATTTCGGTCTGCAATTTCATCGGGTCGAAGGTCAACCATAACAGT
>JALGUK010000397.1 GCA_029820875.1 Candidatus Zipacnadia bacterium | reverse complement strand
CGAAAGGCGATCCTGCGATCCATGACCGCCTGCAACACCAAGCCCGCCGCCTGCATCGCGCCGGTCAACGGCACGGTGGCCTTCGTGGTCCTCCTGCGCTCGGGATTCGGCTGCCCAAGCCGCTTGCGTTTGTCGTGCTGCGACTTCTTCTGTTTCTTGTGCAATACCAACTCCGACTCAACGGCCTAGAAATCGCCTAAAGTGCAGTTAGGTTGCAATGATTCTGAAAAACATGAGTCTCGGCCGGTCGGTGCCCGGTCGCTCCAACGTCGCATCGCTCTCAACCCTCGGTGACCGCCCTGACGATCAGGGCCTTGGCCTTCGCCACGTCCCCGTCGCGGATGTATTCCGTCACCGGCTTGGCGTTGCCGCCAATATCCGCACGGAACGTGTGCTTTTCGACCTTCACGTCCCGGCTGACGACGATACCCTGAGAGACCTTAAGACCGGATGCTTCCACGATCTTTCGCGCGCACTGATTGGGGCAACCGTCCACTGTCACCACCTTTCGCGCGGCCTTGGCCAGAACGGACACCATCGGGACATTATTGTTGGGCAAGCCGGCAAGACACCCGATGGCGGCCTTTTCAATTCCGAGTTCCTTCACGGCTTCCAGGCTTGCCAGACTGGTTATCAGAGCAACGTTGGAGAACCCGCCTGAGCACGCAAAGATGACGTTCTCGTGCGTATTCTTTCCCGCCTCGTACTCAACCATCGTCCCCGGATCAGATTCGGACGATCGAGCGCCGGTTTCACACATCGCGGCGCCGGCGGCGACTGAACCCGCAATAGCTTTCACGAACGTTCGACGCGCTAAACCACTTGCCATGTTCGCTTTCCCTCCTCGGTTAATGGAATAGAATATCGTGCTGTCAGCCGACGCTGGTCTGTAACCTCCCCAAACGTCATTCGGTGTCGGCACATTCCTCCAAAAGTACCTCTGCGGTCCACTTTGCCGCCTTGCCGACGACATCCGGGCAGTCACCGTCTGCGGCTTCCCGCACATCCCTGCAAAGCACGCTTCCATACTCCTTGCTGAAGCGCTGCCGGATTCTGCGGGCGAGTTCATGTGCCAGGGAAACGCCCTGCCCGTTCGCTTCATCGCCCGTGTTGGCTCCACACAAGTAGCCGATCACCAAGAGGCACCCGGTGAATGCTCCACAACTGTGCGAGCCGGTCGGGGTTGTCTCCGCGTCCAGGCAAGTGCCTGCTCGTCGTAAGCCATCATCGACGGGCACAAACGGCACAGCGTCTTGCAGCGCGGCAACCGTCCATCGAGCGCAGCCGCCGTAAATCTTCTGGTGGGCGATCATAGCGGTTAGATGTCTTGCTGGTCCCATTGGCTCGGCCGCGTGTGCTAGTCCGCACTCTCCGCTTTGGGGGCTGAGTGGAGGAACATTCGACCCGCGTGCCGTAGTACGCTGACAATCGCCCCGAGCAGCACCAACGCAACGGCCAAATCGAAAACGCTGTAGGAGTAGCGGGTCACTGGGTCAAGTCCGGGGATCTTGAGGAAAATCAACACTCCCGCCACACAAGCCAAGACCAGCGAGATCAACAGCTCACCGCCTGCCAGCGAACCCAACCGCGACCGTTTTGAGGGGTTCCCGGACACTCGGCCTTTCAGTTCCCATAGTAAGGCGACAACTCCGACGACGAGGACAGCGACGGCAATTAGAAAATGGTTGCTGTCGAGCCAGAATCTCGCAGGAAGCATGTACTCCATGAGTTGAGGTCGCCAGAGCAGAATCACGGCTGCGACACCCGCGAGTATGGCAATGACCGGAGGGAGCAGCCTCATCGCGGCCGGTACCGGTCGAGGCTCAAACACCCACCTCAGTGCCGCGCCGCCCGCCGCTGCCACGATCCCCAGACACAGGACGACGATCAGTCCATACGTGACGGGCTTCAAATAGGCTTCCCGCCACGCGCTTATTCTCACCGCAGGCAGCGAGAGCCCGAGGAGCCGATACTGCGGCTGGGTGACCGGCTGTGCATTCTCGTCGAAAAGGTACTTCACAGTGCTCGCGAAGAAGAAGTCCGATTCGGGATGGTGGCAATCGGTGCAGCCGTTGATTCCGAGGGCCGCATTGGCAGGCAATACGTCGTGGTTGTACTTATGGACGTTGGCGTAGGGGGACGCTTCCCACGGGTGCATGTCCAAGTTGCGGAACTCCGTGCCGGAAGTGTACACCCGGTCGTCCATCACCCAGACCACTCGTTTGCCTTCCATGGGGTAGTTCGTATCCGCCAGCACTTGTGTAACCGATTGAATCAGCGCATCGATTTCGTCCGGGCGGTTGACTTCGGGCACGTCATCCCCGTTGTCATCGGTGATCTTGGACAGGTCCGGATACTTTGTGGCGTCGGCCTTGTGTGCGGTCCACATCTTGTAGATGTCGCCCATCTTCGGCTGCATGAGAGCCGTTTCGCCTTCCACCTCGATGCCAGGCCACGCGCTG
>JALGUK010000396.1 GCA_029820875.1 Candidatus Zipacnadia bacterium | reverse complement strand
CCTGATGGAATCGCCCAAACTCGATGAGTTAATCACCCGTTACCCTGTCTCAGGCAGCGACGTCGTGGAGAAGGTGCGATACTCAGAGCCGAAAGGCGACACCCCCGGCCGCGTCTACATCAATAAGAAGCAATACTTCGAGGGCATCGCGCCTGAGCTTTGGGAGTTCCACGTCGGCGGCTATCAGGTGATGCAGAAGTGGCTCAAGGACCGCAAGGGCCGGCGGCTAACGCACGATGACTTGCAGCATTACCAAAAAATAGCCGTCGCGTTGACTGAGACCATGCGGCTCATGCGCGAGATTGACGAGATCATTCCCCGATGGCCCTTGTCGTGACGTGAGAGCAGGGCTCTTCGCAGCCTGATGGACTCAGAACGCCGAAGAGTGGGTCGTTTCGGGGGTGTCTGCCCCTGGCTGCCCCCGTCAACGCGGGCGAGACGCCCGCGCTACCCACGGTGATGCTCACGCATCGCATCACCCGAATGCTGTTATACCTCCTCCAGCACGTTGTAGGCCACGTACCACGACGGCTGGTTGTTGTGGAATGTGACGAAGATGCGGCCGTCGGGCAGGTTCTCGAAAGCCGGGTAGCCGCCCTGGTGCCAGGTGCCATGCGGCAGCTCAACCTCCAGCTCAAACCGCCACGTCCGTCCGAGGTCCTCGCTGGAGGCGATGTGGCACCTGCCGCCCCCGAGGGTGCTCCGATAGCCGGCCAGCAGCCGCCCCTTGGGCGTTATATGCAGGGAGGGCGATGTCCCGTTGATGTTCACCTTCAGCGGTTCGGACCAGGTGTCTCCGCCGTCTTCGGACCAGGCAACATGAAATGGCCGCTCGGCGTCGCTGGTGTAGCCGCGAATCAGCGCTATCAGCCGCCCGTCCGGCAGCAGATAAATCGGAGTCTCATCGCCGTGCCCGCGAACAATGGAGCGCCAGTCGCCCCAGGTATCACCGCCGTCTTTGGACTTGACAAGCCCCGATCCCCACACCCCCTGCTTGTCGTAAGCGCCCCACAGCGGCAAAAGGAGCGTCCCGTCGGGAAGCTCGACGACGGTCCCGAACGCAAACGCCTCCAGTCCCTCGTAGCATTCGGCCTTCGTGTTCTGCCACGTCTTCCCGTTGTCGTCGGACGTCGGGCAGAACAGCAGCGCGTGGCGGTCGAAGTCCTTGCCCGGATGCAGGTAGAAGCCGTCCGCGTACGGCAGCAGCAGCCGGCCGTTCGACAGGCACGTCAGCGAGCAGCCGGCCTCAATTCCGCCGCGCTTGAAGACGGACTCGAACCAGTGCTCCGGCTCGCTCCAGGTCTTCCCGCCGTCGGTGGAGCGGACAAGCCCCGTCTTCTGGCCGCGGCTGAGGTCTCCACCGGAGTTGAACGCGACCAGCAAGTCGCCGTTTGCGCAAAGGCAGTTGCCGGCAATCAGCGCAGTGGTCTTATCGTAAACGACGCCCTTGTCAATGACCTTCAACATGTTCGTTCCCTCCTGCGCGGCTTCGAGCCGTGATATGGATGCGGATTCGCGGAATGCCATTGCGCTTGCTCCGACGACCAGTGCGTCACGTCCGAACTTTCCCAGAAACTCTCTGCGATTCATCGCACCCTCCTACTGTACAGACTCTGCCTCAATAATCTTATCCATCTGGTAGCCCAGGCCCGTCCCCTGGAGGCTCTGCGTAGTCACGGTTCCATCGCGGACGCCGAACAGTTCCGGATGCACCTTCGCCGCAGTCGCGTTGGCGGCCGGGAAGAACTGGCGACTGTTGTATTCGACCCCTTTGATGGTGTGAATGCGTGCGGCAAGACCCACGGAATGGATAAGCGCAATGTCGGGATTCGTCAAGTCAACGACCACGTAGGGCATTCCAAGTTCGCTGGCCTTGGCGATGAATAACAGGTCGTTGGACTGTCCTTTGCAGGTTTTCAGGCCAATACCGGTCCAGCCCAGCTCCCGCGCAAGCTCGAATGCCTCCATGTCCGTAAGGCTCTCGTCGAGAATAACGGGCTTGAGCGCTCCAAGTTCGCTCATATCCAACCGCCGCCGGGTCAAGTCCCGCTCTGTGGGCTGCTCCACGTAAAGGATGGCGTTGAAGGCCGCCGGCTCCGCCTCGCGGACTTTCATCAGCATCTCAATCATGTAGTCCGGGCTTTCGCACATCTCGTTGGTGTCAACCGTCAGGTACAGTTCTTGTCTTCCCAGCCTCGCGAGGCCCTCCTTGCCAATGCGGTATACGGCGAGGGTCCGGTCAATGTCCCACTGCAGGTCATTGCCGCGCAACTTAATCTTCAGGCAGTGCAAGCCCTCGCGCTGTATCCAGTCTTCCAACGCGACGGGAAGTCCGTCATCGGGGTCCGTATCGTCCACCTCGTCTCGCGTAAGCTTGTCCAGCCCGCCGACGAGGTGAAAAATCTCGATGCGGGGCATATAGGCAGGCCGGATGTAGTCTGCGGGATACTTGCCCTTGAACTGAGGCCC
>JALGUK010000019.1 GCA_029820875.1 Candidatus Zipacnadia bacterium | reverse complement strand
GGCCAGGGAGTTAGCCCCTAATAGGGTTGACAGGGCGCCCTTAGGCCTCAGACTGCTCTGAAGTGTCCCTCCTCCTGTCAAAGACGGTAGAGCACTTGCCTGGTACTGTGCGGTACGGTATCGTAGAGTAGAAAAGAGAGGAAAAGACGCAGCTTTGTCAAAATACATTTAGAGCAGACGCTGTGAGAGCAGCGCCAGATGGTCTGAGTGGTAATCAGAAGATGACTGACAAGCTGATAGCGGTGGATGAAGTCGCTGAATACCTCCGAGTGAAAGTTACGACGGTGTACGAATGGGCGAAAGAAGGGAAGATACCCGCTGCCAAGGTCGGGCGGCTGTGGCGGTTTGATGGAGGGGAGATTGACAGGTGGCGATACGATCGCAAGTGAGACGTGTGAGGCGCTGGTGAACTTAGCGGCACGCCTTGCATCGCAACAGCCTGCAACCCACGCTCGTAGAAGACATGGCGAAACTCCAAGCCCTTCTCCGCCAGCTACTTGGGTAGAGATGCCATCTAGCAGTTAGTGAATGCTTGCCACCTTTCGTTAGCCTATGAAGTAATTGCCTCCCACAGAAGGGGATACGACTTGCTTGCAACCAATTCCACGTACCGCCGAGTGGAGTTGGGGTGAAGGAGCATCTGAAAGGAGGTCGGTCCACATGAAATCAGCCTTGGGCGTGAAGTTGTGTGCACTGGTCGTATGTATGGTTGCTATCGCACTGGGTAGTCTGGCGGCACCGGTAGAGGCGCGAGGCTATGCGCTGGTGTCGGCCGGAGCGCCTCACGACAAGCAACATTATGGCTGGTACTGGGGCGCTACCTCGGGGATGTACAATGTGCTGCGCGAACGCTATGGATACTGGGATGAGGACATTTACTTCCTGTTTTGCGATGGGCACAATAATGACGCGCGGGTTGACAGAACCGCTACCAAGGCGAACATTGAGTGGGCTCTGAGGCAGATTGCCTCGAAGGCAAAGGCTACGGATGTGGTATTCTGCTACTTCGTAGGCCACGGAGGCCATCAAGGCAGCAACAGCACCTACGAGGCTACAGATGGAAGTATTCTCGACACTACGATGGCCTCGTGGGCCTCGGGGATTGGTTCCTCGTCACAGGTCTTCTGTTTCTCTCAGTGCAATAGCGGCCACTTCCCCGCCGCGCTTGCGCATTCGGGCCGTACCGTGATGACCAGCTGCACAGTGAACGAATCGAACGCCGCCGCGTGGGCTGAGCCGATCCGGGATGCTTTCAACATGGCCGCCGGCGCCGACACCAATGGCGATAAGCGGGTTTCCGTCGCGGAAGCTTATAACTATGCGCTGCGGAGGGTCCAACACTACTACCAACAACACTACAGAAGGCAAACCGAACATTCCCAGATTGATGACAATCAGGACGGGCGAAGTAGCTACGGTATACTGCCCACTGCAGGCCACGGCACATTTGCAGGGAGCCAATTCCTGGGTCACGGCTGTGGTCAAATCCAGATGGGCGTGATTCAGGCCAAGGCTGGGCAACAGGTGACATTTCCCCACGCATTTACACGCAGCCCGACCATTGTGGTTTCGGCGCAACGAGCAGAGCGGGCACTGGCGGCTGCGGCTGTCGATAATGCCAAGACCGGATTCAGGCTGGCGCTGCGCGACCACGCGGGTAACGCAGTTAAGCAGAACGCATGGATACAGTGGGTGGCCACCGTTCCCTCCGACAGCGGTATCATGCAAAGCGGGACGCAGTGGGTAGCCCACTCTGGGACAAGGATAAAGTTTGCCCAGTCATTTAGCGGCACCCCTGTGATTGTTACCAATGCGCAGCGTCAAGGTGTTGCACTGCTGTCCGGCGCACTGGACAATGCCGCAACGGGGTTCAGAATCGCGACGAAGAACCACCAGGATCAAGCGGTCAATGGGGCCTGGGTGCAATGGATTGCGCTACGGCCACCTCTGGACCTGACCGGGCTGCAGGCCAAGGGGGCGGTGAGACTGTGTAATGATCGAGTGCGATTGACCTTTAGTCCCGCTTTCGCTACGAATCCCACGATCATCGCCAGCGCGCAACGCCAGGGGGGCCATGCGGACATGGCCTGTGGGGTGAGCAACGCGAAGACCGGGTGCCTCGTTTACATCACGCAGCATGACGGCGCGAGGGCAGCCAATTCATGGCTGCAATGGCTTGCGTTCTCCCTGCGCTAGCTTGAAACTAGCGAGACCTTTAGGCCCACGGCTTAGCCGGCCGTGGGCCTGTCTATTCTCCTCGTCAGGTTGGTTTGGACCAGTGAGCACGTGCGGTACTTGATGAACGGCGAGTGCCCGCCAGTGGATACCTGGCCCACACGATCGCGGCCCTGCCCGAAGAGCACCGGGAGGCCCTGGCCAAGGCGCTGAGAGGGAGTGACTGACACAGGCAAGGTCGCTGCGCAGGAACGGCCCGCCCGCAGGCCAGGGCAGGGCCGGCCAGCAACGCGACCAAACAGCGGTACTCTACCCCAGGGAGGGACAGCAAGTGATGAGGAAAGAGTTTGGCATCCTGGCGGTGCTGGTGATAGGATCGGGCTTTTGGGGGGCGCGGCGTCTAACCTTATGGCGCAGGCGCAGTCAGAAGCTCCAGTGCGGAACGTGGTGAGGGCCAAGAAGTTCGAGTTGGTGGGCCCCGCCGGTAATGTGCGGGCTTTATTGGCAACCGGTCCCGACGTTGGTCCGGGTCTGCAACTATCTGACGCCGCCGGCAACGAGCGGGCGGTCGTCGGCTGCACGACAGCGAGGAGCAAGCGCACCGATGCGGAGATCAAGCACCCGGAGTCCACGCTCAGCTTGTTCAACGCTGAGGGCGACCTTCTTTGGCAGGCCCCGTGAAGGCTCGACCCTGAGCCTTCCCCATGCGCCCGCAGGTCAGGGCGGGGATAGGCAGCGAGGCTACAAAAGGATAGGGGTCTGGGCCGCCCTTACCCCTGGAATCGCGCTGACGGCCCGTTATGGCGTTCGTTTTCCGGTGATCCGGCCCGGAAGGGCCAAAAAGAGGGGTCTAGAGCTCTCGACTCAGACCGTCGAGGTTGGCAGCATGATCCGCCTGAGGGAGTTCTCCCAATTCAAGGACGGCGCGCTCATTGAGCGTGAGATGTTCGCACTGCACTGGTGTCCCCAGCCGCCTCCGCCGGATGGGATGCCAGGTGATAACATCACTGAGACGCGCATGCGGCCGGTAGACTACAACTGGCTCGAGACCACGACGCTGTACGGGAACGTGAATGTGAATATCCCGTCGCTGCCAAAGGGGGCACTGGAGTTCGAGTCCGCGACGCTCGACGTTACCAATGAATCTTGCGTGACCCTGAGTGGGTGCATCCAGATCGGGCTGCTTGGCGGGAAGATGATGGTTTTCACCGGTGGGGACATCCTGGAATTTGACCAGCCCGTCGATCTGGCCAACGAGCGCGTCTACAAGCTGAAGGTCGCCTGGGACACAAACGCGCGGGTCTGCTGTGTGTGACTCGATGGTGAGCCAGTAAGTTGCGGGGGCCTCGAGGTTGTACCGGTGCCCATTACCACGCCTCGCGGAGGTATTAACAGAATCACCTTGCACTTAGGTGACGCGGGGGCCCGGCACACACTGATCCAGAAGCAGCAGGGGACCCCCCGTGACGGGCTGGCGCTGATAATCCACTGGGGCAGGTTCAAGGTCTTCGACTCGTGGAACTGAGTGGAACAGCAAACTTACCGGATCGAAGCGGGTGCGCGGCGCTCCTGCTGTGCCTAAGCCAAAGACCCTCAGCTTCCCAAGGCACGCGGAAACAGCACGAGTCATCCTCGGCGTCGTCCACCAAATGCAGAGCGCCATCCGCGATTTCGACAGACGCTTCGGTGTCTCCGTGGCGGGTCCACTGTGGCTCCTGCGGGAGAGGGTCCCCCTGGTAAACCACCAGCCATTTGACGCCATCCTCGGCCGCTCCCATGTGGGCACCCCGTTTCTCTTCATCTTCCCAGCGCGCCATCGCCTCGCCAACAAGGCCGGTCGCGACATCGCATACGGTGACATGCCATTGTCCGCGAGGATCATTCAGCGCGAGCGGCAGGCAAAGCTGCGCCTTGCCGTCCGGCGCGAGGATGTTCGAGCAATACCAGAAGACCGGGGCGTCCGCGTGCGGTGGCGTGACCTCAACGCGGAAAACGTGGTCGCCGGGGGTGGCAAGTCCGTGTACTGAGGCCGTTATCACAAGCGTCTGGTCTTCGACAGTTGCTTCGACCGCGACGCCGTCCGGCGCATAGCGCAGCAGGGCAAGGAAACGAGCGTCGCCCGGCGGGAGCTCGACCGTCAACTCCTGCATCCTGCCAAGGAGCTTCCCCGCGCGGCAATCATAGATGTAACGCGCTCGCGGCAGCATGATGGTCAGAGGCCCCTCTTCAGCAGCTTCTTCCACGGGTGATCGCACGATGCCCAGAAACTCGGCGCGATCCAGTTGGAAGCGATACAGCTCCGTGTAGGCTGGGAGATCGCCGTCGGCCGTTCGCCATCGCACCGTCGGCCGCATCCCCAACGAAGCGATGGCCTGCTCGATCGTCCCCGACGCGTTCTCGTCGGCGAGCGCACCCAAACACACGGCCCCATCAAGGGCGAAGACGTCGGCCAGGGGTGATCGGTCTCGTGGCTTGCCGTGGGCGTCATAGATGGCGGGCATAGCGTCGGCGATGAGCTTGCCCCCGTCATGAACGAAAGCCTTCAATGCATCCACTGTCTCGTCCGACAGGGCGACACAGGCAGGAAGCACGATGAGTTGCACGCCGCTCAGCCGGCTCCGGATCACGTCTTCGGGAAGTACGTACCTGTAGCTTAGGGCGTGCCGTTTGAGCGCGGCCGCGAAGGCATCGTCGGAGGCCCGATACCGGTCATACCCCTCGCTCGTCGGCCCTCCCTTCTCCATGCCGGCCTCGGCGTACAGAACGTGCATGCTCGCCTGGGAGTGGAGAATTGCCGCTTCGGCCCGAGCGGGCTTCGCCAGCCTCAGCACTTTGCCAATGCCTTGCTGAAGGTCCGATGCGGCGGCCTTGACGGCCTGGCTTCGGCCCGTAGGACGCCAGAGCGGGCCGCACAGATACCACGGCGTAAACCCCTCGTTGCGCGAATAGGCCCACGGCTCGACCGGATCCCACCATATCGGCACTACGCCGCCGTTGAGGGCGAACCACCAGACAAAGTGGCCGCATTGGGCGGCGTCCGAGTGATAGCCGAACCACGAGAGAATCGGCGCCCGCGTCCAGGACCTGTTGCGGTCCATCGCGTGGCGAGGACAGTATCGAAGGAGAACCTCCTCGTGTGGGACCCACAGAGAGAAGTCGACGCCTGACAGGGAGTCGTACTTGTTCGGGTTCGTGAAGCTCAAGTTGACGTCCGGGTACGCGGCACGGACAGCATGGTGCGCTGCGGCGTACGCGTTTGCCCATACGGGCTCCATGAACAGGCGGAAGTCCACCCAGCGGGCCGGATTGCTCTCCCCCTTCATGGCTGCGAGAAGCGGCACGTCGATGTCGTCGAACTGCCGATAGCTCGTGCCCCATTCGTCATTGACGGCTTCGATGGTCTTGTACTCCTTTCTCGCCCAGTCCCGAAAAGCCTGAGCGCAGTACTCGCTGGCGCATACCTCCTGTTGGCCGAGGTGGACCTCGTCGTTCATGTTATACCCGAAGAAACCCCAGTGCCGCCTTTTCCCCACGTTCACCACCGTGCCTTCGGCGAGCGCCCTCACCTGGTCCGGGTTACTGAGGCAGTGCTCGCGCACGTGGCCATCCACGGAGCACCTCAGCCCTGAGCCCCCCACCGTTCCGCCCCAGGCGGGCATGCCCCGTTTGATCATGTACTCATTGACGGTGACCGCGGTGACCTGCTGGGCCCGCAGGAAGCTTGTCAGGTGCCTCTGGAGATACTCCGGGCACCGCACATGCATTGCGGCATAGCCAGCGGCCAGATGAAAGTCGTCCAGATGGCTCGCATTCGCCTCCGGCACGAAGAGGTCCCGTTCGGCCCGGTCGGCACAAACGTCTCCATCGCGAGCCGTGACGACGATTCGGTGATACACCGAAAGCGGCTGGCGGACCTGAAGCTCCATCTGGGCCTCATGTGGCCCCACTCCCTGCGACGAGACCGAATCTCGCGCAACGACACGGTCAAAGGCGTCTACTAGCTCCGCTTGGACCACCACGTCGCCTCCGGGAAGTGCCTGGTAGTGTACGGACACGGGAATCGTTTCCCCGGGGCGCGCCTCACGTGGGGCCTCGACGCCAGCGATTTCAACGCGAGGTTCCGCGCCGCGCACCACGCAAGCAGCGAAATCCAGCGGCTGCTCGTCGTCTGATAGGAGGACCCGGGCGATGCTCGGACCACGAGTGCGCAGGACATTGCTATTAACGTCGAGCACGACGGTCGCCTTGCCGCCAGTGATCGCCGGAGTGGCCGATTTCTCGACCGAGACGATCCTGAATGGGGTGTCCCACTCGACGCTCAGCGTTAGCGGGTCAGGCCGATCGGCTGCCACATGAATGGTGAGCTTCTCACCGCAGACAACGGAGATGACTCGGGCCCTCGCGTTCGGACTGCCCGGCTGGCGACGGGCGGCCCAGAGGGCAGCCTTGCACAGCGCCGCCCAGCGGTACTCCCAGTACTCGCAAGTGCCGGGGGCGAATGGAATGAGGCCGGGGACCTCTTCGGACCACGTCAGGCGAGCCACTCGGCCGTTCCCGAATTCTCGAATCGCCAGGGATCTCAGGGCTTGCGTCCTATTGGATGTGGCATCCAGTACGTCGGGGTCAAGCCCACCCAGGACTTCGGAGAGTCGGTCTGGCGGCAAGACGTCCTCGGGCAGTCCACCAAGCAGACGCTGCAGGACCTCAGGCCTGGCAGCCTCCCCTCCCGCGAGTGGCTCGATGGCCAGGAGCCCAGCGCCGGCCGCCACCGATTCGATGATGCCGTCAACGACGGATTCCTCGGAGGGCCGCCCCGCGAGGATAATCAAGTCGTACTCGTGACGGACCAACTTCCTGAGGATTTTCTCCGCGCCAAAGGCGACAACGGAGTCCACCTGCCCGGAGCCGCGGTATGTGGGACAATAGACCAGGTCGTAGTCCATGTCCAGTCTCTGAGCCAGCTCGGCTGCGTCGCGCTGGAACTCGCCGATAAAAATGAGCGTCTTCAACGGCCCCCCAAGAATTGGCTTGTAGGCAGCGACCGCCGGAGTCGGCCAGGGCGCTCTGATGCCGCGCTCGTCGTTTCCTGTGCATCGCTCCGCCTCCACGATCCCGGCGACCCCGTGGATTCCAGGAAGAATCTCAACGTAGGCGTACTCAACCCATCCCTTACGGTTGGAGCGATACAGGTTCAGCGACATGAGGCGCTTCGCGCCCTTGTCCGCGACGATCCGACCGGAGTACATCCTGAAGCTCTCACTGACAGAAATGCTCCAGAACGGGTACAGGTCGTCGGGGCTACCGTCCTCCATTTCCTGAACGGCCGCAATCCCCGCCGTGGCATCAGGTGAGCCGCGAACGACGGCGAACACCGTGAACACGTCGCCGGCCTTGACCGGCACGTTGAGCGGCTGGGCGGCCACGCAGTAGTCGCCATCGTTGCGGATTGCATAGTGCCGGCTCGCAGGGACGATCTCGGAGAATGTCGAATGCTCGCGTAGGTGCCAGTTCTTGGGCCAACCGTGCACCAGTTCCGTGAAGTCGGGATTCGCAACGATGCCGCGCGGAAGCCTGAGATCGGCCGCGCGGCCCGCGGTGGGGTCCCTGGCAAAGTTGAGACGTCCCCACAGTTTGGGCACGGCGAACTTGTTCAGACCCGCCTGCAGCGGCGCCCATGTGCTCCATTCCTTCGGCTCCTTTGGTCGGTGCGCACGCCCGATGTTGAAGCCCCACGCCGCTGCTGCGCTCGGCGCTTCAACGGAAAGCTCAGACCACGGGATCGCAAGCTCCGCCTGCCACGCCTGGTCGCCGATGTACGTCGCAATGCGAAGGTTCGCGTCGAAGCGTGCGTCCGTGTTGCGCTCGTCATAAAGCACGCCATCGGCGTTGATGACGAAGTGGAAATAGTCCGCTTCCTCGGTGTCAGGCTGCAAAAAGATCTCCAGACAATCCTCGAGCCAAACGGGGCCATCACGCTCAGCGACTTCGGAGGTGATGGATGCCGGGTCCGGCTCCAGGCAAATGGCGTGCAGGTAAAGGGCCGTTTGGTCCCACGCGGCTCGGAGCGTTGTCTGCCGGAAGGCGCACTTGGCCCCCCCGCTGCCCAGGACCGAGAAGTCCGTGGCGATCATCGCGTCTTTCCAGCACGCGTCTTTCGGTTGAGCGTCAATCCTAGGCGGCTGTGGCGCTTGGCCGCAGACGAGCGTCTGGGCGGACGCCGAATAGAATGACCATGTGAGCATCAAAAGTCCGGACGCAGCCGCCACACAGGGCATGGATGTTCCTCTCCAGTTCATCTTGGCACCTCTCTAATTGAATGGAGACTGTTGCCAAAGCTACCTGTGCGCAAGCAGAGGGTACATGCCGCAGTTTTGCCGAAAACGGACTCTGTCCTTGCGGTTACCAGTGGTCTGTGATCAGTGACCGATCACTGTTTGCTGTTCACTGGTCGCCTCCTTTTGCGTCTATTTGCGTGGTTGTTCTTGGTCCCAGGACCTCTTCAGGCGCCTTCTTGTCTGCTTTTGCCCTCTTCCACCTCTTTCACGCGCCCGCCAGGGGCAATGAGGACTTTTGTGGATGGGGGATGGGCGCTCAAGAGCTTGGCCATCCGCTTGCAATTGACCACGATACAGGTCAACAACACTCGGACGGCAATTTTCGCCAGACCCCAATACCTTGCCTTCCGCAGCCCGTGATATTTCTTCTGCTCGGCGAACTTGCGCTCGATGCTTGGCCGATAATAGGCAAAGAACGAAGAAGGGAGGCAGAATCATGGGGAAAACCGGCAAGCGGGCCCCGAGGCGGCTCTCGGTGACCTTGACCCCCGAGGAGGCAGGTATCGAGAAGCGGGTGGCGCCGCATACGCTCCGGCACACATACGCGACGCGGATGCCGGAGCGGCCGGGAATCACGATTCGCGACGTGCAGACGCTCCTCGGCCACGCGAATGTGGCCACTACGCAGGTCTACACCCACGTAGACGAGGACGAACTAAGGGAGAAGGTGCAGGCCGAGGACCGGCCGCAGCCGCCCGTTGACCCGCAGGTGCAGGAACTGGCCCGCGCGATAACAGCCCTGGACCAGAAGCAGGAGGCACTGGCAAGGGCCCTGACGGCGGCTGACTGACAGAGGAGAAGGTCGCCGTGCAGGAATGGGCCGCCCGCTGACCAGAGCGGGGGTAGGCGGCGACGCGAGCACGGCTGCCACGAGGACCAAATCCAGGCTTTGTGGGCGCTGCTGGAGGCGCTCGCCGACCTCTACCGCAAGGCGGCGTGCGGGGAGATTGAGGCGGTTTATCAGGACGGGACAAGCCAGGCGGAGAAAACGAGGATAATGAGGCGTTTCAACGAAAATGAGATAAAGATCGCGACCGTGGTGGGGCGCTTCTTCAAGGCCTTCGTTCCCTGTTGCGTGCTGACCACGAAGGGGGCACGTGGGCGCGGCGACCGGTGCCGGCCTGGAATGTGGCCGACGAGGCGGTCCCTCTACCCAGCCTCTTCGTAGCGTTGGGTCACCCGTTGAGCAGGCTACTCGAGGAGCCCCATCCGACTCCCAGGTTACCGCTACGAGGAGACATCCAAGGGAGGAGACACATGACAGCTAATATGGGTAATTGCGGATGTGAGAAGAGGTGCATGCCGTGTGCAGTCGTCGGCGAAGTCAGTTGTGCCAGGAGTCTGCGTGTTGGGTTGGTCAGCCTCGTGTGCGTGGTGTTGCTGGGCCTGCTGCCGGGGAGAGCGCCGGCGCTCACGTCATACCAGACCAAGGCACTGGAGCGCATTGAGCGCGAGTGGCGATACCTCCGAGGCCGGTGCGACGCGGCTAGGGAGGTACTTGGTGATATCCCTCGGCTTGCGGATATCGCGACTGAGGCGCGTAAGGTTCAAGAGCGTTGCGCCTCCGGCGATACCCAGTTGCTTGCAGAGAAGCGTGCGCTCACCAGGCGCCTGGCGTTCCTCTCGGCGGAGGTCAACAGCCTCATCGCTCCCGGCAAGCAGCTCGTGGCGACCTTCGTCGAGCCCTACCAACGCATGGGCCCAATGATGCTCGAACACCGTCACGGGCAGTTACAGCCATACGTACCGCCCCCGAAGCCCGCCGAGCGCTTCAGCATCGTGGCACTGCCAGGTGAGTACCATGCGGCTGCCGTGGTCCTGACGAACTGCACTCATGGGGCCCTGCGCTGCAAGCTATCGGTGGCGGGACTCGACCCGCGGGAGTTCCAGTTGCAGGTCCGCCGCTACCTCTTCATTGAGGAGTGGTACTACGGGCCCAAGAAGCGCATCTCAGACCCCCTTCCCTTGTTGCCCAAGCGGCGGGAAGCCTGGCAAATCACTGTCCGGCCAGGGGAGTCCATCAAGCTTTACATCGGCATGCACATTGGCGAAGATGTGCGAGGCTCCCGCCATGCTCCCGTGCGCATCACCACACACACCGGCGAATCCATCGAGATGAGTCTGAGTGTCCGGGTTCTGCCGGCCCGCCTGCCGGCGACTTCCCGGTTCGAGCACCTCCAGTTCATGTTGCCCGGCTCGAACTTTGCGGGCAAGTTCCCTGACCTCACTGCGCAGGACCTCGGCGCCCACGGTGTGACGATGATGGAGTTCCCCTTCATGCCAAAGGCCCGGTTCTCGGCAAACGGTGAGTTGCTGGAGGCCGACTTCTCGATGCACGAGGCATGGCTGCAGCACTATGGGCCACACGTTCGTCGAATGATGATATTCTGGTGGTCAGACTTGGCCGCCGAGGATGGCACCGAGTGGAAGGTGCTCACCCCGCCATGGTGTAGGGCCTTCGTGAACCTTCTGCGTGCGTGGTTCAAGCGCTCTGCCGAACTCGGCTACGGGCAGGAGCGCTTCGTGCTGCTGCCCTGCGACGAGGCCCACTCACGCACGCTCGCCGATTCGCCGGATGAGCATGTGAAGACCGTGGCGGCGGCGATGAAGGCGATCAAGAGAGCCTTGCCGGAGTTGCCCATTATCATGACACTCACTTACTACGCATTCCCGGAGGATGTGCGCGCCTTACTGCCGCATATGGACATCGCCGTTCCACATTATCCCATGGATGAGAGGCTCGGGCCAGCCTACGCTCCTCCGGACTACAGTCCCCGTCGCGCCTACGACGAGGAAATCATTCCGATGCTGAAGGAGCGAGGCACACAGATACTCAGCTACCACGTGGCGTCGGGGATTAGCGATGCGCTGCTCCAGTACAACTACGCCTACCCGATCCTGGCAGTCAGCGTCGGTCTGAATGGCGTCTCCCACTGGGCATACAACGACATCGCTGGCAGCTCATGGGAGGGCCAAGACGGTGGCTGGCTGGACTACCTCTTCGTATATGATGGATCGGAGGATCATTTCATCACCCGCCGGTACAACCGGGTCGGCGAGCGGCTGATCCCGTCAATCCGCTGGGAATCGCTCCGGGCAGGGATCCAGACTGCCAGATTGCTTCTGCACCTGAAGGACGCGTCCGAGGCAGGCCAGCTACCGCCGGCGGTCGCGACCGAAGTCGACCAGATCCTGGCAGAAGCCCGGGCCCGGTATGGAGGCAAGACAGAGCTGACCCATGACTGGGTCTCGGACGTCTGCCGACGGACGCGACTGCTGTACGCTCGCGCGGCAGTAGCGAGGGCGACGTCGAACCGATAGGTGATGAACCTTTTACCGTCCACATTGCGGAACTGCCCGCCGCCTGGACCTGCTGATGTCGCAAATCCCTGACCCCTGGGATACTCTAGGCGCTCTCATCGGGGAGATCAGCAATGGCCTTTCCGACCGTAATACGGGCCAATGGCGACCCTCCAGTCAATGGCAGGAAGTTCGCGACTGGGACAGCCTGCTCAACGGACCGCCGATCTTCGATCCGCAAGAGCGTCAGGCACGGCAAGTTGGGGAAGTGCGGGCGTCGTCTGTGGGCCGCTTCCGGCGCATCTTGCGCCGCATCGTGGAGATCTGGCAGTCGGGCGTGTTCGTACAGGAGCGAGGTAAGCACGTTGTCCGATTGTCAGAGGAGATCGCACGGATCAGAGGCGGCCAGACGATTGTAGTGGACATCGCCAAGCTCACCAATGACGAGCAGGCCTTGGTGTTCGGCGACATCCTGCGGACCGTCTGCGCCCTCTATGCGGAGGCGGGTATAGACGAGGAGGAGATTCCCGAGAAGGTCATCATCTTCGTGGACGAGCTGAACAAGTACGCGCCTGCCCGCGAGCGAGAGTCACCAATCATCGAGCAGGTTCTGGACATCGCGGAGCGCGGGCGTTCCCTTGGCGTGATCCTGATTGGCGCCCAGCAGTTCATGAGCGCGGTGCACGACCGCGTTCACGGAAATGCGGCTACGATCGTTGTGGGCCGCAGCGGCGTAGCGGAGCTGTCCGCCGCCGCGTACCGGTTCCTCGACCAGAGCATCAAGGGCAACCTCACACGGTTGAGCAAGGGCGAGCTGCTTCTGAACCATGCTATATTCGGTGCACAAACATCAGTCTATCAGCCTCTCCACGCGCCAACCGTTTGAGCCCTTAGATACTATCAATGCCCCAAGCATAGTCTCTACCAGAAAGAAATCTCGCGGGCTCTCTCC
>JALGUK010000395.1 GCA_029820875.1 Candidatus Zipacnadia bacterium | reverse complement strand
GTTCCATTGGCTGAGGGCGTTTTCGACTATCGCGAGCTGATAAGCATTCTGCGGAAAGCCGACTTCCAGGGCTACCTGAGTGTGGAGGCAATCAGCGCAAAGGCATCGGACAAAATCGATGCGCTGAAGGCTGAATATGAATACCTGCGAGCACTGCTGGCCGAATAGGCCCGCCCCTTACCTCTAATCCACCTTTTCCACACTTTGAGGCAGTCCCCACCGGCTTGACAAACCCTGCCATCCAATATACCATTCCAACCGCTCGAGGAAGTGCAGTGTTCCGTCCGCATATCGCGGCAAGGGGAGGGAGTGCGCGGATGCCGGCGACACAAGTAAATCCTGCAACAAATCTCGTCGAGGCACGCGAGCAACTTCGCAGGCTCGTCCAGGAGCACAGCCTGGGCGCGGAGACCATCACGGTGGTCACTCGGCCGTCCTCGGAGAAGGAGACGACCGGCGAAGGCATCCGTGAAGAGTACGCATTAACACGCGGCAATGTCGTTCTGGTCGAGGCCACATTTCTGGATGCAATCGGTCAGGCGCTCAGCGATGAACCGGCGCAGTTTTCCGGGACACTGGAGCAAGCTCTGGACATCGGCCTCGATACAAACGGCCAGCGCGCTCTCTTCGTGGCGACGGCCAACGCCGTTCTCGCTCACCTTGGTCTGGTCAAGGGCACGTGCCACTGCGAGTATCCGAGCGTTCGTGAGTGCGGCTGGCGTGTAGCGAGTTCGCTGTGGGGCGAGTATCCCGGGGCTGATGTGGGCTTGATCGGATTTCAGCGGGGTTTCGTCGAGGGTCTTGCGGAGGTGTTCGGCACGGACCGGGTCCATGTTGCGGACCTCGCTCCGGAAAACCTCGGCCGGAAAGAATACGGTGTCGTTATCGGGGACAGCGCGCATGATACCAAAACCGTTATCGAGAGCAGCGATGTCGTTCTCGTAAGCGGAGCGATGGTCGTAGCCAACGCGCTTGAGGACATCCTGAAGACGGCCTCCGAGGTGCAAACGCCGATTATCCTCTACGGCGCAACGGCCGCCGCACCGGCGTATCTCTACAATCTGCCCCGGGTCTGCCCGCTCGCGAGGTAAGTCAATCAACGCCTTGCGCCTGTACAGGTGAAGGTATGTTTTATCCTTCGACCTCGTTTTTGATTCTGGCGATAACCTCAGTTGTAGACGTGCCTGGGATATTGCCGAGGATTTCGACCCGCCCCCCACCTTTTTCCACTACGTGCCGCTCATCCTGGTTAATCGTGTCGATGGTGTAGTCCCCGCCCTTGACATACACGTCGGGCCGCAGTTCCTCCAGGAGGGGAACCACGTTCAGCTCAGGGAAGACAACGACAAGCCCAACGAACTCAAGGGCCGCAACAAGCTCCGCCCTCTCTGCCTCGGGCATTACAGGCCGCGTAGGCCCCTTTAGCGCGCGAACGGACTCGTCGGCATTGACGGCGACCACGAGCACGTCCCCCAGTTGACTTGCCTGCCACAGATAATAAGCGTGGCCGCGATGGAGGACGTCGAAGCAACCGTTGGTGAAGACGATGCTGTTGCCCTCCGACCTCAGCATTTCAACAACCTGCCCGATTTCATCCCGCGCAATGACCTTCCGCCGGTAATCGGGCCGGCGCATGCGGCTTTCATGCGGCTGCATCATTAAAGCGCCCCTCGTAAAGGCTGCTCGGCCTTCCGTGCAGGTGAATTCGTGTTCATCCCATCCGAGTCCTTCTCCACCGGAATGCCGCCGGAAACGCGGCCATCAACGGCAGGAGGGCACAGTGCTGTTTTAGGCGAAGATTGGATTAGATACCGATTAAGGAGAGAGACGGGGTGGCCCAAGTCACGCTCCTTTACGGTCCCGGCGGGACCGGGAAAACGCAAGCCGTCCTGAAAAGATACCGCCGGAAGGTGGAGGCGGGTGGTACATCTCGCGTGCTTCTTCTGCTGCCTCATCCCCGGGCAGTCCAGCATGTGAGACGCGCATTGGCGGCCGACTGCTCTTCTGGCGGGCTCTTTGCACCGCTGATAATGACATTCCCCGAGCTGGCGTCACGTCTGCTGGACGAAAACGGCGAGACGGCGACCGAGACGTCGCCTGTGCTTCAACGACTGCTCTTGGCCGAGGCCATAGCTCGCGTGCGTACACAGACGGGTCTGACTCACCTTGAGCAGGTGGCTGACTTCGCGGGGCTGGCGGATGCTCTGGCCGAGTTCATTGACGAACTTAAGCGCGGAGCGATTGACGCCGAGAGCTTCGCGCAAGGCTTGAAGGAGGCCGGCTTTGTGACTGAGCGCGAGGCCGACCTGTGCGCCATCTACTCCACCTATCAAGCGCTGCTGCACCAGTTGCAGTTCTTCCGGCTGGAAGATTCTGGCGGGCACGCGATATCTTGCTGTCGGGCCGTCGGCGGCCCTTTGAAGAGGTCGAGCTGCTACTTGTCGACGGGTTCGACGACTTCACACCAACGCAGCTCGAGGTCCTCAAACTCCTGGCGGACCACATCCAGGAAGTGGTCTTCACCCTTTGCCTGGAGAAAGATGAATCGCGCGGCGAGCTTTTCCAGGTTCCCCGCGAGACTCTCACGCGTCTGCAGGACACATTCGGGCATGTGGAGCTTGTTTCGCTCGCCCCTGACAGTGCCGACGCATCGCCCCTCGGCCGGATACGGTTTGAACTATTCTCCGAGACCGCACAGGCTTACCCTGCCGACGGGCAGGTCTGCGTCATCGAGGCCCCGGGGCGCGCAAGAG
>JALGUK010000394.1 GCA_029820875.1 Candidatus Zipacnadia bacterium | reverse complement strand
TGTCTTGTTGCACAGTCCCGCTCGCACCTACGACGGTCCAGCTTACAGTCCAACTCTCGAGCACGCGCTTCCTCATAGCAAATGTTCAGGCATGCCTCTACCATGCGGGCTGTGGCATAATCGGTGAACATCCATTCAAGAAGTGTGGCCCCTCCTGTGACCGGCACGAAGGCTACCTCTATCCAACCGATTGCTGCGCCTCCCGCCTCTATGCGACGGCAATCATCACGACATTCACGGTGGGCCTCTATTGACTTACGAAAGCAACGCCAGTAGGTCTGCTCGCACTTGTCGATGCAATCTTGGTACTTACGACGCTCTGCGACGGTGCCAAGCGGATCGACGTAATTGGCGGGGTCACAGTAAACATACAGATTCATCTCTACCGGTCGCGGGTCCCTCTGCAAGAACCGGCCCAGCACGGGGCTCATCACCCGATTGCGGAAGTAGTACAGGCTCACCTCGCTGTCCCACCTTCGGCCCTGAAAGAGGTACGGGTTGCCGCTGGCGCTCTGGCCGTCCTGGACAGTGACGGTCGCTTCGCCGTAGGGGTCATACTTGACCTTTTCGACCAAATCGCCGCTGGAGTCAGTGACTGCGACCAGGTTCCAGTTGGCCTGCTGGGCGTAGAAGTAGCGCTCCGATCCCCCGGCGTCGGTGCAGTCCCCGTCCCCGTCCGTGTCCTTGTCAAAGATCAGCACCTCGTCTATGTATGTGCCGCCCTCGACGTACTGACGGCGGGGTTCCCACTTGCTGTCGCCGGCGTCGTACTCCCTCTCCTCAAGCGCCTGCCAGCCATCATAAAGGTACATCACGTCTGTGCCGGAGGCAAGGTCTTTTTTCACACGCCTGTTGAGACCATCATAGTAATATTCTACCACAATTGACCACGTCGGTGGCGTGTCGCCGTAATTATTCGTATGCTCCACCTATTTCTGTAATCATAGCTGAACCTGTCCGCCTTGTTCTCCGGGTCTGTGCGGTCGGGGAGCACGTGCAGGTTGCCTGACTTGCTTGCGCCCTCGCCCCAGTCGAGGTTGAAGGAACCGACGCCGGTTGGCGAGCCTGCTCCCTTGCAGGCGCCCCCGTGATGCCGTTCTTGTTCGCATTCAAATCGCCGCGATCAAACGCAGTGAGCCTGTGGAGCGTATCATAGCCGTAAAGCTCATCCATCCCGCTCGTGTTGACTAAGTCCTCCTGGTAGGTCCGGTTTAGCCATACTCGTACTTGGCGATGCTGCTTGAATCAGAGACCTTGTAATGCCGCATCGTGTCTATCCGCCCCCAGACGAGCCAGAACCGCACGTCCCAACTCCGATCTAGGGCTCTCCCAGTGCACGTAGCCCCTATCGTCCAGAATGCAAATTGTCTCCTCGTTGTACTCAGGTACCTCGGCGACATATAACCTGTCACCGATCTCTGCCAGAACATACTTCCTGGGAGCCCCGCCTGTGCTCAAGGCAAGTCTTTCGATCTCCGCTCTTACAGAGTCAACGTGGGAGAAGGAACCGCGTTCTTCCAGTACGTTATGATAGATCTGCAACAAGAATCTGCTGCGCCGCGTTAGTTCGGCCTGCCTTAGACGGCCCTCGCGGGTCCATACAGCACGCTTGATCATATTGGGCAAGTCAAGCAGGGCACAAACGACACAGAACAGCAGAGCCAACAAGAAAGCAAACCTAAGAGAGCGTGCACGCCGCACGCGGCCTGCATGTTCCGACATAATGGCCTCCTTCCAATGGTGCGAAGGGGTGGTGAGCCGGCCTTCCAAGCCGTGAAATTGCACCATCCTTCTTCGTTGAACACGAATGCGCCAGTCGCGCCTTTCGTTCGCGTCGGCCAAAGTCGAGCGAGACAGCTTGCCACGGATACCCATATGGTATAGTTTCGCTTGCATGGCACGCAGACACGCTTCGATATCCCGGAGGCTTTCTCGAAGGGTCAGTTGAGCAAAAGCCATGCACAGGAACTGATCGAGGCACGAGAAGGTGTGCATCCTGTAGTCGCCATGGTAGCGTCTGACGCACTTTTTGAACTCGTGCATTGGCAGCAAGTCCATCAATTGCGAGAAAACTATTCGTCCGGTATACATCGGCCACTCCTGCGAGGGTTGTAGGGAAAGAACAATGGCCGAAGTCTACCATGAAAATGAAGTCGAAAACACTCATGTTGTCTCGCAAGCCATGGAAGGCATGTACGTTAGAACAATTCCTGCAAACCTTGGCCGGACAGTAGTCATATTCCACCACAGTTGACCAGGTCGGCGTCTCCTCGCCGTAGTCGTCGCTGTGCTCGACCTTGATGAGCCTGTTGCGGTAATCGTAGCTGAACCTGTCCGCCTTGTTTGTCGGATCTGTCCTGTCCGCGAGAATGTGAAGATCGCCGCTCCTGCGTGCGCTTTCCCCCCAATGGCGAGAACCATCATCTCGCGCTCCCCGGATGCTTTTCCTGGAAACGCACGAAGAAAACACAGGCTGCCGGGGAAACCCTCGCAACATCCAGGAGATCCGGTGACCTGGACGTGGGGAGCTCCCGCTCCATCAAGGGTTGAATCCACACGCACCAGACAGCGAGGGGAATGTCTTCCCCCGTCTGGATATCACGGCCGGACGCGGTCACTAGGTAGAAACGGTGATCAGCATGATACTGATACGCCTCTGGAGGCTTCAATTTGATCGGGCCGCGCCTCCACCCCCGGCTCCCGTCGAGCGACTTGAAGCGAGCCCACGCTAAAGCCTCCAGGTCCGGGTTCTTGCAAAAGTAGTTTCTCTGGACTGCAATATCCACAAGCCAGCAGCCCGTTGTTTCCACAAGGTCATGTTGCCAACGGGGTGAATACTCTGGTTCTCCTTGCGGCTTCCCGTCGACATACCACTGGTGCCCAAAGTAGCACCTTGGATGCTGCGAAGTGACTTGTGGGAGCCTCAAGATGTAGGATCGTCCCTCGATTCCAATTAGATGACCGGTGTCGTGAGCAGTGAACGCTGTCACCTCCATCCTCCCGGGCGCAACGTTCTCCGCCGCCTCCATCGCCGCCTTGACGGCAGGCCCCGTAAAGACGTCCCTCGGCTCGGGCTCGCCGCACCCAAACACGACAATTACCAGCAGGCTCAGGTAGACCTTCCAAGCGTTGGTCCTCATCGCATACCTCCCATCAAATAGGACCTTTCGGGCATTCCCGCGTTTCAATTCTCTGTGCCACTTCTGCCCTTGCGGGCCGCGGTTGCTCGCTCCGTCCTTTGTCCTTCATACTTCAGCCTTGCCGTTGTGCCCCAGGCATCATTGCCATCCACCTCGCTCGCAACGGCGTCCCAATTGCCGATAACCTCGGCGTCCCAATTGCCGATAACCTCCAGTGCGCCGCAGGCGCATAAACGTCCAGGCTTGCCCGCCGCCGGTTGGCGGGCCTGCTCTCTGGCCGGAGTACCTGTTATCCCGTCCTTGTTCGCGTTCAGGTCTCCCCTGTCAGGCAGGTTGAGCTGACCATCAGTCATAATACCGCCGCCCGTGAGAATGTTCTCTCTATAGTATACCCCCGCAGTGGCGGTCAAGGCAGGGTACAGAAGTTGTTGCAGATTGAGGCACCAGCCGCTCGTAGCGGGGGGCGCGAAGTTTACCCGGTATGGCAGGAGAGGTGTTGGTGCGGATGGGGGGATTCGAACCCCCATGGACGGGTTAGGTCCACTAGGCCCTCAACCTAGCGCGTCTGCCAATTCCGCCACATCCGCACGTTTTTTGCGTGAGATGTTTCTTTGTGAGGGGCGGCGCAGGGCCGAGGGGGGGTATGTGTCCTTCGGCCTGCTCCCATCTTTTATTATACCGGGGATGTGCGGATTGTCAATCTGAGGGGCGTGCGGAGTTTGAAAAGGATGCTGGGAGGCGTGTTTTTTTGTTGGGGGCTGTTCTTGGCGGTACGGTCAGGCCGCGCAGGACCCTTCGATAGATGCGGAGGGTTTTTTCCGTGAGCGCATCGGGCGTGAAGAAGCAAAAGGCGCGTTCCTGTCCACGTTCTGCCATGCGGCGTGCCAGGTGGGGGTTGCGGGCCATTTGCAGGATGGCCCTGGAGAGCGCCAGGGGGCTTTTGATGGGCACGACGAATCCGGTTTCACCGTCCAGCACGGCTTCCCGGACCCCGCCTGCATCTGTGGCGACGATGGGGCAGCCCCCCGCCATCACGTCGAGCAGGGTGCTGCAAATGCCTTCCTCTGAGCTGCTCAGCACGAACAGGTCGAACATCTGGATGAGCTGCGGGATGTCGGTGCGAAAGCCGGTCAGAATGAGGCGGTCCTCCATGTGAAGGGTTTTTGCCTTGCTGAGGATTTTGTCCTTGAGCGGTCCTTTTCCGACGATGACCAGCCAGAGGTTCGGGATTTCGTCTCGCACGAGCCGGCTTGCTTCCAGGAGGGTGTTATGGTCTTTGTGCCCGACCAGGTAGGCGATGTTTCCCACGACGAAGGCGTCCTGGGGGATGCCGAGGGTGCTGCGCAGGGCCGGGTTGGCGCGGCAGGAGGCGAAACGGT
>JALGUK010000393.1 GCA_029820875.1 Candidatus Zipacnadia bacterium | reverse complement strand
GCACCTCGCGTTGTTGGACCTTGCCCTCCTCGACGAGCCATACCCAGTTCCTGGCCCCCTCGTGCACGACGGCCGCCGTCGGGACCAGCACGGCTTTGTCGAGCAACCGGACATCACCGTCAATGTCAACCTCGGTGCCGGGCGCAAGTGGGAATGCGCGATTTACCACGTCGCACCGCACGCGTACCTGGCGGGATGAGCCGGGCATATCGTGCCGGGGTACCGCCTCCTTGCCTATCTCCCGCACGACCAGGTCCCATCCCGCACTGAGGTATCCGCCCGCCCGGCAACGCAACTTCTGCCCCAGCCGCAGGTAGGTCGCGTCTTCGCTGTCAATGAATGCTGTCACCCACGGCTTGCGCGTGGAAACAATCCTCAGCACCGGCTGACCGGGTGCAACAACGGTGCCGGTGCGCTGGTATATCTCGACTACATGGCCGTCGTAGGGCGCCTGGATGATATCCGTCACCCCGGAGGTGCCCATTGAACCAACCGAGGAGGTGATTCGAGCCAGAAGCTGGGACTTGGTCACTGCATCCCCCTCCTGGACGTAGAGCCCTACGAGCCTCCCCGACCCCTTGAATGAGAGGTCAGCGCTTTGAGTTTCGACTATTCCCGAGGCCGCGATGCGGAGAGTAAGCGGTCCCACACTGGCCCGGGCTACTGTGACCTCCGGGGCGCCGGTTGTCGCAATAACAGTGCCGATGACGACCACAATTACGGCTATTGCAAGTGCGAGCCACTTGTGGCGCTTAATCCAATCAAGCATTGACGTCCCCCGAGCCGATGAATGTCTGCCGGTCCAGCTAAGGATAACGCAACATCCAGGCGCAATGTTCACTCTCACCCCCTGCAATCCCTGCTTGGCGTTGGATAATGGCGTCTCTGAGTGTTCACAGGATTGTTCAGAGTGAGGAAGGATTATGTACCTTATCTACCTAAGACACAATCGCATTATTCAACTCATATTCCCGGGACATTTATCGCCGGCTTGCCGTTTGCGGGAGGAATGTCCGATGGATATGCACCATCCCAACCTTCTGCTTGTATTCGCCGACCAGATGCGCGGCATGGACATGGGCTGCGCGGGGAACCCGGATGTCATGACGCCGACGATGGACCGCCTGGCCGAGGAAGGCGTGACATTCACCCACGCATACGCCAACTGTCCGGTCTGCACGCCGTCGCGCGCGATGCTACTCACTGGCCGGTATCCCATCTCTTGCCGAACCGTGGCCAACGACCTGCCCCTTCCGCCTCAATATCCAGGTATCGGCGCCCTCGCCAAGGAAGCGGGTTACAGCACCGGCTACATCGGCAAATGGCATCTGGACGGGGTTCCGAGGTCGCGGTTCACCCCGCCGGGCGAGCGTCGGCATGGCTTCCAGTACTGGGCCGCGTGGAACTGCGCGCACGCTTATTTCGACGGCAAGTACTACAGGGACACACCGGAGCCGGTTGCAATCGAGGGGTACGAGCCGGCCGGCCAGACCGACCTTGCAATCCGGTTCCTGCAGGAGCACGCGCAGAAGCCGTTTTGCCTGGTGCTTTCCTGGGGGCCGCCGCATGACCCCTATGACCAGGTCCCCGAGCAGTACCGGCGGATGTACCCGCCTGAGAAAATCCGGCTCCGGGCGAACGTGAAACCCACTGCGCCGGGCCGCAGGGACTTGAGTGGCGGCGCCGACCCGCGCGAGGTAATCGCCGGCTACTATGCTCACATCACCGCGTTGGACCACCAGTTGGGGAGGCTTCTTGACGAGCTGGAAAGGCTCAAGCTCAGCGACAATACAATCGTCGTGTTCACATCCGACCACGGGGATATGCTGTGGTCGCAGGGCATGCAGAGGAAGCAGCAGCCGTGGGAGGAGTCTATCCGAATCCCGCTCATAATCCGGTGGCCCGGCCATATTCCCGCAGGCAGCAGGCGGGATACCCTCTTCAGCATGGCCGACATGGCGCCGTCGCTGCTTTCGCTTATGGGTATTGATGTGCCCGATGATGTCCAAGGGAGCAATCTGTCAGGCTGCATAGTCGGGAGCGACGAGCAGGGGCCGGACTCGGTCTTCCTCATGGATATCGTGAGTGTGGATGAGGCGTTCGCCCAGGGATTGCGCGAGTGGAGGGGCGTTCGGACAGACCGCTACACCTACGCACGGTTCACAGACGGCGAGCCGTGGGTCCTGTATGACAACGAAGCTGACCCGTACCAGATGAACAACCTCATCGGCGATTCGGCCGCTCAATCCCTTAGGGACGCCATGGAGGAGAAGCTGCAGGAGTGGCTGTCCAGGACAGGCGATGAGTGTTTGCCCTGGCAGGAGCTTATACGCAAGCTCGATCTCGTCGAGCTGTGGAACGCCCGTGAAAGGGAGCTTCATTCATCCCAGGGGGCCCAGGGTCCTTTAGCCGCCGGAGGACGCATCCTACAATCGCCAGAAGGAGTGCTGCAAGTGTCACAATCGAGAGACCTCAAGGGCACACGCCCCAATATACTGCTTGTGATATGCCACGATCTGGGCCGGCACGTGGGTTGCCTGGGAACGGACATCGAGACGCCGGCGATAGATAGCCTCGCCGCCGAGGGTGTACTCTTCACCAACCATTTCTGCACCGCGGCGCAGTGCTCACCGAGCCGGGGCAGCATCATGACGGGCAGGTATCCCCATTGCAACGGCCTGGTGGGGCTTGCACACATCGGGTGGGAAATCGGCGCACAAGAGGTCACCCTTCCGATGTACCTCAACGCGGCGGGCTATCGTACGCATCTTATCGGCGTTCAGCATGAACATAACGA
>JALGUK010000018.1:662-13853 GCA_029820875.1 Candidatus Zipacnadia bacterium | reverse complement strand
GCACACGGCCAGCCGTCCGATGTCGCCTCCGGGGAAGAACAGGGGCGAGACGACGAACGAGTCCGTCGTAAAGGCGAGGCGCCGGTTCCCGAACCCGACTACGACGGAGTCGTCGAGGCTGGTCGGCCCGGTCCCGTTCAATCCTTCCAGCAGCGGGCCATGAATCAACTCCCAGGTCAGCCGCCCCCCGCCGCCGTGTCCGAGTTGAACGAACTTCTCACTATCTGCCATGTCCGCCCCTTATTATCATCCGCCGATTACGTCGTTGCCGCGGCGCGGTATCGGTGTTCCGCGGCGCAGGCGCCTTCGGGGCCGCATCACGCCCCGCAGCACCTCGCCGCAGTGACACGCAGGATGTTCGTGTCCATCTGTGACGGCCACCTCGTATCGCTCAAGCGCGTCCCACGTTGCAAACTCCGGGCGCAGCTTCAAGCCGCTTCGCGGAATCGTCCCCAGCCCTCGCCATGCCGCGTCTGTAACCTCGAAAACCTTGTTCATTATCGCCCTGGCCGCCGCGTTGCCTTCCCACGTTACGGCCCTCGCATAGCTGATTTGCACCTCCGCGCGGCCGTCTCTTAGCTGCTCGACCAGCGCAAGGAGCGTCTGCAACACGTCGAGCGGTTCGAAGCCGGCGACTACGCATGGCACCCCGTATTTTTCCACCAGCGGCTGATAAGCCGCCGCTCCGATGATGACACTCACATGCCCTGGGCAAATGAAACCGTCAATTTGGACCTCGTCACCGGCCATCAATGCGTCCATCGCCGGCGGAATCAGCTTGTGGGCACACAGCACTGAAAAGTTGTCAAGCCCTCTGGTTTTGGCTTCCTCAACAGCGAGGGCGACCCCCGGCGCGGTCGTCTCGAACCCGACGCCGATGAATACAAATTCGCGATGTGGGTCAGAGGCGGCCATCTGCACAGCGTCCAACGGAGAGTAGACGACCTGTACAGTGCTTCCCTTGCCCCGCAGGTCCGCGAGGCTCATGTCCGAGCCGGGTACGCGGACCATATCGCCGAAGGTGCAGACCGTCACATTCGGTTGCTGCGCCAGTGCGATGGCGGCGTCTATGTCCCCGGGGGGCGTTACACATACAGGGCAGCCCGGGCCCGACAGGAGGCGAAGCGCATCAGGCATCAACTCGCGGATTCCGTACCTTGCGATGGTATGAGTATGGGTACCGCAGACCTCCATCAACGCCGTAGGCCGGTTGACGGTTTGTTCAATCCGTTTCACAAGGCGCTGGGCTTGTCTCGGGTCCCTGAACTCGTCTATAAAACGCATTGTCATGGTTCAATACTCTCAAGCAGCGCGAGCGTCTCCTGCACGGCTTCGGCATCCAGTTTGCTGATTGCGAAGCCCGCATGCACCAGGACGTAGTCGCCGACCTGTGCGTCCTCGACAAGATCCAATCGCACGCGTACCGTCGTGCCCCCAAGCTCGGCCACTCCGATATTCTCTTCCATCTCGATCAGCTTACACGGCAGCGCGACGCACATATCACTTCCACCTCGCACTCGCCACCACGGCTTGCCCGAGTGACAGGCCGCCGTCGTTGCAAGGGACTTCGCGTTGAATATGTGGACGCAGCCCCCTCCGCTCCAGCTCCGCGCAAAGCCCCAGCAGAATGCGCTCATTTTGGAAAGTACCTCCGGAGAGGGCGACATCCGTGATGCCTTCACTTTCGGCCACGCGATAGGCCGCCTCTGCGAGAGAAGCAACCACCATATTGTGAAACTTCGCGCCGATGACGGCAACGTCCACGCCTTGCTCAAGGTCGGCGACAATCGCGCGGATGGCCGGCAGCGGGTCCACCTCGAGAAGCGTCTCGCCGCTGACCTCGAAAGGATAAGCCTGCGATGCCTCCCCCGAGCGCGCCTCTAGTATCATCGGTGCTTGTCCCTCGTAAGCGTTGACATCGCGCAGTCCCAGCAGCGACGCGACAGCGTCGAAGAGGCGGCCTGCACTGGAGGCGAGAGGGCAGTTCACGTCACGCTCGATCATCTGTCGGAGAAAGTCCCACTTCTCACGTGGCAGACGGCGGCAGAAGTCGATTTTCAGTTCGTCGGCAAACTCTGGCCCGAACGCGATGTACAGATACGCAGCCGCCATTCTCCACGGCTCTTTGATAGCCGCCTCGCCGCCGGGCATTGGGATGTACTTGAGGTGGGCACGTCTCCGAAAGCCGGTCAAATCCGCCGTGATGACCTCGCAGCCCCAGACCGTGCCGTCAGCTCCGTAGCCGGTTCCGTCACAGGCGATACCGATAACTCTGTCCCGAAGGCCGTTCTCGATCATGCAGCTCGCAATGTGTGCATGATGATGCTGCACGGGCTCGAGCGGCAAGCCCCGCTCCTCGGCCAGCCGCCGCGCGTACTGGGTCGAAAGGTAGCCTGGGTGCATATCATGCGCCACGACGTCCGGTTGCACTCGAAGGATACTTTCAAAGTGCGAGACGGAACGCTCGAAGAACGCGAGCGTTTGGGCGTCCTCGAGGTCTCCCATGTGCTGGCTAAGGAAGGCGTTTTCGCCCACAGTCAGGCAGAATGTGTTCTTCAGGTGGCCTCCTACGGCCAACACAGTTCCCAGCTTGTGCCCGAGGCGGACGGGGAACGGAACATATCCCCTGGCGCGACGCATTACAATCGGCCCTCGTTTTGTGGGCCGAACGATGGAATCGTCACAGCCGACCTCGATGCCACGGTCATGCAGCAGGAATGCATCGGCGATGCCGGCCAGACGCTGCAGGGCCTCGCTGTTTTGTGTTGCGAGCGGTTCGTCGCTGAGGTTGCCGCTTGTCATCACCAGCGCTGCGAAACCGCCTTCGACAAACAGCAGATGGTGGACCGGGGTGTAGGGCAGCAAAACCCCGAGGTACTTGCTGTCCGGCGCAACGGACGGCGCGACCGGTGCACCACCGTTTGCACCCTTACGCAGCAAGATGATGGGCCGCTGCGGGCTTTTCAGCAGCTCTTCGTCCTGTTCAGTCACTTCGCAGTAGCTCCGCACCACATCGGGGCTTGCCGACATGATTGCAAAAGGCTTTTCATCCCGGCGTTTTCGGCGTCTGAGTTCGCGGACCGCTTGTTCATTGGTCGCGTCGCAGGCCAGATGGAAGCCCCCAAGTCCTTTGACCGCTACAATCTCCCCTGCCTGCAGCATCCGGCATGCCTCTTTGAGGGCTTCCTCGCGGTCGAGCCTGTAATCGGCTCGAAGGAGCGACAGAGTCGGCCCGCACTCGGGACAAGCATTGGGCTGGGCATGGTAGCGGCGGTTTTCTATGTCGTCATACTCCGCCTGGCACTTCGGGCACATCGGAAACCGGGCCATGCTGGTGTTTTTCCGGTCATAAGGGACAGAGCGGACGATGGTGAACCGCGGGCCGCAGTTGGTGCAGTTGATAAAAGGATGACGGAAGCGTCTGTCGGAGGGGTCCTGCAATTCGCGGAGGCAATCGTCGCAGGTGGCCACGTCGGGCGAGATCAAAATGACGCCACCCTCAGCCTCGCGGCTTGGGACGATACTGAATGACCGGTGGCCGATGGGCTGCAGTTGTTTCTGCCGGACCAGGTCAATGACAGCCAGGGGAGGCTTTTCCTCGGAGATTGCACGAACAAACGCGTCGAGGTTCTCCGGTGTGCCCTCCGCATCAATCACTACACCGCCTGTGAAATTATGGACAGTGCCGAGAATTCCCCACCGGCGGGCGATGCGGTGAATAAAGGGTCGAAATCCGACCCCCTGCACAATGCCCTCAACGGTTATCTCTCGACGCTGCAACCGGCACCTGCGGCTGCCGGTCAGCTTGCTTACGGGCGCAACGATTCCATCCACGAGAGGACTTCCTCGATTCCTTCCCCTGTCTGACAGGAAACCTCGAACAGCGGAGCACTCGGGTTGATGTCATGGCACGATGCGCGAAACGCATTCAGGTCAAACGACACGTAGGGCAGCAGATCTATCTTATTCAGGACCACGGCGCATGCTTTGCGGAACGCCCCTGGGTATTTATCGGGTTTCTCATGGCCCTCCGGCACGCTGCTAACGACCACCTTACCGCGCTCGCCCAGGTCGAAGCTGGTAGGGCAAACGAGATTGCCGACGTTTTCAACAAGCACGAACTCAAGCGACTCCACAGGCAGCTCGGCAAGGGCGTGCGCCACTTGCTTGGCTACGAGGTGGCAGGCGCCGTCGGTGTTAATCTGGACGGCTGGCGCGCCCGCTGCACGCACCCGGAGGGTGTCCTTCTCCGTGGCGATGTCCCCTTCGATAACGCCTATCGCCGGAGGTGTCCGCCGCGTGAGGAGCCGCTCGATGAGGGTCGTTTTACCGCTTCCGGGCGACCCCATTACGTTTAGTATCACGACACCCGCATCCTTTGCCCAATCGCGATTGGCTGCGGCTGCGGCGTCATTGCTGCTGAGAATTGCTTGCGTCAGTTCAAGCCGCATTGGTCGCCTCCGCCTCGACTTCAGTAGGGTCATCGAATTCCAGTCCGACGATCTGTAGCTCTTCTCCCGTTTTAAACTCGATATCCCGGCTCCCACACTCTGGGCAAGCATAGAAAACCGAGTCCGCCTGCACATCCGCGCCGCACCGGCAGCATACGCCCACGGCTTGAACACGTTCGATGGTCAACCGGGCATTTTCCGCCAGTGTATCCCGACGGGCGAACTCGAAGGCCAGCTCCAGCGCCTCGGGCGACACGGATGTCAAGCACCCGACTTGCACGATTACACCCCTTAGGTTGCTGATGCCGCGCTCTTCGGCTTCCTTGTGCGCGATCTCCGCAATGGATGTGGCCACGCTCAGTTCGTGCATGTCGGCTCCCCGGTCGAAGTTATGTTGTGCAGTACTAATCTGACTCGGACTGCCTCGCGGGCACTCGCCGTTCGCCCCTCACATCGTTTCGCTGCTCGGTAGATATTGGAGGGGGGCGTGGGTACTTTGTGAAAAGAGGCACGAAGCCACTTAAAAGAAAATTCCCTATCAGCGGGATTTGTAATAATATAGCAGATTCCACGGGCTTGTCAAGAACGGCTCAACGTGACAGTAGGATGTTGAACGGCCCTTGTGGTAGCGTGGGCCCTTCGGCCTCGCTCAGGACAAGCGTCTTGTCCGCGAGTCAGCCTGTCATTCTGAGCCATCGGCGAAGAATCTCGTCGTTCAGGGGGGTGTGTGGGGGGGAGCAATGAACGCCAGGTGTGCTCTCGGAGCGTTGGTTCTCGTAGTCCTATTCATTATTGTCTGCATGGGCACTGCGCATGCGAAGAAAGTCCCGATTGACCCCATAGACCCGTCCACCGTGCCGCCGGAGGTCTGCCTCCGAGAAGTGCGCCACCAGCCCAACGAGGAAGGTGCGGTCGCGGCGAATCCGAACCCGTAGACGCTGGGCCTGATAGCCCAGTCTACTCTGGAAATGCTCTCCGAAGGACGTACGTATAGCAGTGGCGAAAAGACCTCCTGGAGGACGAAGCCTTATGCTTTTTGACAGCGCCATCCTGCACGCCGTAGCCGCTGAAGTCCGCCGGCACTGGCTCGGACGGCGGGTCCAGCACATCCAGCAGAACACGTACCACGAGACCGCCATTGTGGTTGGCGCTCCGCGGCATCTCAGCACTCTTCAGATTGTTATTGCTCCGGACGCGGCGCGAGCACACCTTATCTCGGAGCTTGCATCGCCGGGCGGACACCCGCCTCCGTTCTGCATGGCGGTGCGGAAGCACCTGAGAGGCGCTGTCGTTTCAGATGTGCGACAGCCGCGCTTTGATCGAATTCTTGAAATCGAGTTCGGTGAATGTGAGGGCCTGGGGCCGGCCTGTCGACGCACGCTCGTGGCAGAAATCATGGGCCGATATTCCAACATCATTCTGCTGGACCACCACGACTGCATCCTCGCTTGCGCCAAACACATCACCAGGCGTGTCAACCGCTATCGCGAAATCGTCGAGGGCGTCCCATACGTAAGTCCCCCGACCGGCAGGAAGCTTGACCCGCTTTCGGTGACCATTGGCGAGTTGATGGAGCGTGTTCCCAAAGCTGGTGCGGCTTCCTCGGCGGACAAGTGGCTCCGTGACAACACAATGGGTGCGAGCCGCGTCTGGGTCGCCGAGGTATTGGCACGCGCAGATGTCCAGCCCGACGCTGAGGTCACCGTTGATATTGTCGAACGCATATGGGCTTCATTCGACCAGTTACGAGGCGAGCTTGAAGCAGCCGACGGACATGCGGTAATCCACCATTGTGCCGACGAAAGCGCCGCTATTGTCTATCCCGTCCCACTGCACCATCTTGCCTGTGTACGACAAACTACGCATGTCTCTATCAGCGCAGCGCTTGAGGCGGTTTCTGCGGGCGAAGCCGCACAGCGTCGTGCTGAACAGATTCGCAATCGAATTCTGCAAGCAGTTCGGTCCGCCCTCAAGGCGGCAAGCAGACGCCTGGACCGGCTACAGGAGCAGCTACCGGCGGACGAGGATGTGGCCAGGCTGCGCATCTGCGGAGACGCAATCCTCGCGAATCTCGCAAGCATCGAGAGAAACAGGGACACCATCCAACTCCCTGACCCGGTAAATCCCGAGCGTCCGCCTCTTACTATCGAGATGGACCCGAATAAGTCGCCCAGCGAAAACGCACAGGCCTACTACCGACGTTATAAGAAGGCCAAACAAGCAATGGAGACGATTCCACCTATACTGAAGGCAGCCGAGCAGGACATCGAGTACCTGCAGGGCGTCCGTTTTGCAGCGGAGTCTACGGAGGACGTGGAGGAACTTGAGCAGATACTACAGGAGCTTATCGAAGAGGGGTTTATCAATGTCACCTCAAACAAGAAGGTCCGTCGCCAAACCCCTCGCGTGACCCCCGGACGGTTCACTTCCAGCGACGGTCTCACAATCCTGTACGGCCGCAACAACAAACAGAATGAGTACATCTTCCGGCACGAGTCTCAGCCGGATGATTTGTGGCTGCATGTGCGCAATGCACCTGGGGCGCACGTAATCGTCAAGGGAGTAACCGGGGAGAACGTTCCGGAGCGGACGCTGCTTGAGGCTGCAGCTATCGCGGCCGGCCATAGCATTTTGCGCAACTCAAATTCTGTTGAGGTCGACTACACGCTCCGGAAATACGTGCGCAAGCCTAAAGGAGCTCGACCGGGCTTAGTCACCTATCGCAACTTCCGAACAGTAGCTGTCAGGCCTACCTCTTTTGGACCACCAAGTCCCGAGTAACAACTTCCTTGACCTTCGGCAAGCGCTCCAGGCTGTCAATTATGACCCGTAATTCCTTGTCCATGTCCACGACATTCCCGCGTATGGGCCGCAGTACTCCGGTCATGCGGACAATTCCGTTGATGGCCTGAATCTGAAGCTGGGAATAGTCTATCGGTCTGCGTGCTATCTCCCGCAGACATCGCAACCGAAGCTGCTTGTCTTCCAACGGCATCGCTCCAACCTCCTCTGAGTTGAACCGTACGCAACGACCATATGTTGTACTCGCGACAAACGGCGTTGATGAACACCGGCTTGCTCAAATCACCATCCGATTCCGCCACAATATAGCGACAGCTTCTACCCTTGCCGATGCCTGGTTCTATTATACCGTTACACCATCTCCGCAAAACTTATTTACTCAATCTCAGGCTGAGCAACGGTTCCGGAAACGCGGCAATGTGACTTTTGTCTCAACGCTTGACACTCTCCCCATATGGGGTATAATGCCGTCCATGCGGCACGCCCCTATGGGGGGGGCCGCATTTGCACTAAGCTGAACTGGCTGGTGGGTCTCGTGACCAACTTCCGCCGATTTCTTCGGTTTCTAAAACCATACAAGTGGCAGATGGTGTTTGTACTGCTGCTGATGTTCACGGTGACCGGGCTGAGCCTGACCATCCCCAGGTTGATGGGCTATATCTGGGACCGGATGTGGGCCTTTTACGACCGTAAGCTCGACCCTGCCGTCGGGATACGTTTCCTATTGGCAGTTTGCCTGGGCTTGCTTGGCATCCGGCTCGCAATCGCACTTGTGAGCTACATACGCGCCATTACGCTCATCCGAATGGGTCAGCGAATCCTGTTTGACATTCGCCAGAAGCTGTACCGGCACCTGCAGCGGCTGTCAATGCGCTTTTACGAGAGCCAGCGAACAGGGTGGATTATGGCTCGGGTGTTGTGGGACGTGGACCGGGTGTCCGGCCTGATGCAGGGGCAGCTTCTGGATATCATCAGCCAGGCCCTCACACTGGTTGCGGTCGTCGGGTATCTGCTATACCTCAACTGGCGCTTGGCCCTAATCGGGATCATGGTCCTTCCGTTTTATGCGATAAACTTCAGCCTCTTCCGCAAGCGCATTCGGCAGACAAGTCGGGAAGTTAGTGACAAATACGCTGACATTTACGGCACCCTTCATGAACAAATCTCCGGTGTGAAGGTGGTCAAGGCTTTCTCGCGGGAGCGACGCGAGACCAAGAAGCTAATCCGGGAGTTGCGCGAATACCTCGGTTTGAACGTCCGCTTGGGCCGCACGAGCAGCCTCATGCACATCATTGCCGGATTGCTCACAGGAGGCGGGACGATTCTGCTGCTTTGGTTCGGCGGGAGAGACATCCTGGCGCGTCGGATGACGCCCGGTGACCTTATCGCATTCATCGGGTATCTCGGGATGCTGTACAGTCCTATCTTGATGTTGCTGCGCGTCAGCGACGTAATTACACAGGTGATGGCGGCTATTGACCGCATCTTTATCACATTCGACACCGCTCCTGACGTGGCCGAGAAAAAAGATGCCATCGCGCTGCCGCCCATCGAAGGCCGCGTTGAGTTCCAAGACGTGTCTTTCGCTTACCAGGTGGACGAAATAGTGCTCAAGGACATCAGCTTCGTTGCCGAGCCTGGCAAGGTTGTCGCCTTAGTGGGGCCAAGCGGCGGCGGGAAGACGACCTTGGTGAACCTTATTCCGCGCTTCTATGATCCCACCAGTGGGCGTATCCTGATTGACGGGTACGACCTGCGTGACGTCCGCCTCAACTCCCTGCGTGCTCAAATCGGAATGGTGCTGCAGGAGACGTTCCTGTTCGCGGGCAGCATCAAGGATAACATTCGCTATGGGAAGCCCGATGCGACGGATGACGAGGTGGTCGAGGCCGCAATCGCCGCTAATGCCCATGAATTCATCGTCGAGTTTCCTGATGGGTATGAGACAGAGCTGGGTGAGCGCGGGGTACGACTTTCGGGCGGCCAAAGGCAGCGGATTGCCATCGCCCGTGCGATTTTACCCAACCCTCGAATTCTTATCTTAGATGAGGCGACCTCCTCGCTGGATTCAGAGTCGGAGGCGTTGATCCAGGAGGCGCTTGACGAATTGATGAAGCGGCGTACGACATTTGTCATCGCTCACCGCCTTTCGACGGTGATGAACGCGGACGAAATCCTCGTTATCGAGGAGGGCCGCATCACAGAGCGCGGGACTCATAGTGAACTGGAAAGCGCTGGAGGCACCTACGCTCGCCTTTGTGAGGTGCAGTTCCGCAGAGCTGAGGAGGAACGTCGGCGGCGGTTGGCTCTTGAGCAGGCATGAACATGGGCTATTCTGTCGTTGCTGGCTACGAGTAATGATATCACTTATAAGGAGTGCAAGCAATGAAAAAGGGCATTTGCTTGGGCAGTTTACCTTCGGAGGGTAGCTTGCTCGACCGCTTTAAACTCGCCAAGAGTGCGGGCTTCGACGGGGTTGAACTGACCGGCATGGGGCAAGGTGCCGATTTTGCAGGGGCCAGGGCCGCTGCCGAGGAGGCAGGCATAGAGCTGCACGGCGTCATGGGCACCGCCCACTGGGCACACCCACTTTCGCATGAAGATCCTGCGGAACGCGAACAGTGCATCGCCGATGTGCGGGCATGTCTGGAAGGTGCAAAGACAGTCGGAGCCGACACGGTGCTTCTCGTGCCGGGTGTAGTTAACGAGCAGACAACCTACGAGGAGGCGTGGAAACGCTCGACTGACGGCATAAAATCGCTCTTGCCTGTCGCGGCGGAGATGGGAGTGGCAATTGCGGTCGAAAACGTTTGGAACAAGTTCCTCCTGAGCCCGATGGAATTTGTGCAGTACGTTGATAGTTTCGAAAGCCCTTGGGTGCGTGCTTACTTCGACGTAGGGAACATCTTGCTTTACGGTTTTCCACACCATTGGATTCGCTCCCTGGGCAAACGGATTGCCAAGGTACATATTAAGGATTTCGAAACCGGCAGCAATACCTGGCGCTGGTTACTCGAAGGGAGTGTGCCTTGGGCCGAGGTCATCAAAGCCCTGCGCGATGTCGGCTATGATGGTTACCTCACGGCCGAACTTCCCTTGTACAGAACCTGCCCCGACCAAACGATTATAGATATTTCGGCGGCCATGGATCGGATTCTTGCCCTCTGATGGCAGCGGTCGGGTCCTACGAACTACAAAGGAAGCATATGTGGCAGTTGACGACCACTACCGCCGAGCAGACACAAGCGCTTGGTGCTCAGATCGGCGAACGGCTCGTCGGCGGCGAGGTCATCGCGGTGACAGGCCCGCTGGGAAGTGGAAAGACGTGTCTGATTCAGGGTATAGGCGCGGGCCTGCACGTGACCGATAGAGTAACGAGCCCGACATTTGTACTGATTCGTAGATATCAGGGCCGCGTTCGGCTGTACCACGTTGATGCCTACCGGTTGGAAAACGCAGATGCAGCTCTGCAAATAGGTCTACCCGAACTGGTCCAGCCCGACAGTGTTGTGGTAATTGAGTGGGCCGACCACATCATCAAAGCACTTCCTGAGCAACGGCTGGACATCCAGATGGCGCACATCCCCCAGGGGCGCAGCATCGCCCTCAAGCCACACTCTGAGCGGTGGAAAGTGATCGTGGAGGAGTTGGAAACAATTGCTCGCGTTGGGGATTGAAACATCGACTCCTACCGCTTCGATTGCGCTGATGGACGATGAGAGTCTCATCGCTGAGGTCCTCTTTTCCGGACAGATGAACCTTGCAGAGCAACTCGCCCCGCGGATTAAGGAGCTGCTGGTGCATGAGGGTGTCCGACTGGCAGGTCTCGATGGGATTGCTGTCTCGCTCGGCCCAGGGTCATTTACGGGCTTGCGGATAGGCGTCGCGACAGCGAAAGCATTGGCACATGCGGTGGGGCTTCCCCTTGTCGGTGTGCCAACGGCCGACGCCGTAGCCGAGGCCATTGGATGGGACGGCGCCGCACTAATCCACGTTGTTTTGCCTGCATGGCGCAGTCGGTATTGGCTGGCCAGTTATCTGAGGGGGGCTGATGGGCTTCCGACAAGCATCGGAGAGCCGCGGCTGGTTGATTTATCCAGTCTCATCAAGGCACTCGAGGCGAGCGATTCGAAGACACTCGTTGCCGGAACCGTCCCGGCGAGTGCAAGGGATAAAGTCGGCTTCGACTTCGGCGACCAAGTGGCATTTGCGCCTGCGTTCTTGAGTATTCCGCGTGCGAGTATGGTCGCGGCGTCGGCCAGAAACAGGCTTGCTTGTACGGAGCGGACGAGTCCCCACTCGCTCAAGCCGCTTTACTACCGACTTTCTCAAGCGGAACTAAGCAAAGGAGTCGACCTCGGGTTATGACCAGGCCGGCAGGGCCTTTGGAACGTCAGCCAGACCAGGACGAAGCCGCAGGTACCGCTCTGCCGGCTACGATTCGCCTGATGACTCCCGGCGATCTGGACGCCGTGTGGAAACTGGAAAAGAGCTGCTTCCCCACGCCGTGGTCACGTGATATGATCGAGCGCCATGCCCTCCATAATCCATACACGCGTTATTATGTAGCTGAATTGCAGTCGAGCATCGTGGGTTATGTGGGAATTTACATCGCAGCCGACGAAGGGCATATCGTTACGCTCGCAGTCTCTGAGCGCTATCGGAGGCAGAAAATCGGCAGCAGGCTCCTGACTGCGGCGTTGATGGCCGCGCGGGCGGCCGGGGCGAAGACGGCTGTTTTGGAGTACCGAGTGTCCAACAGCGCGGCGGCGCGGTTGTATGCCAAGTTCGGCTTCGAGCCGATCGCTGTGCGTCCGAACTACTATCGTGATACGGGCGAAGACGCGATTCTGATGGCGTTACGAGGTCTGGACACGATTACTTTCCTCAATCGCATTGAGAGCATGCAGTCTTCCTGGGCAGCGAGGGGAACGGTGTGAAGGTCCTTGGAATTGAAACTTCCTGTGATGAGACCTGCGCCGCCGTGGTCGTGGATGGGCGAAAACCAGCATCGAACGTCATCGCGTCCCAGGTCAACCTGCATAAATGCTTTGGCGGCGTCGTCCCCGAGGTGGCGTCCCGTCGCCATGTTGAAGTCATCACCGCGGTGGTGGAGTCATCCCTGTCGGAGGCAGGGATGACTTTGCGTGATGTGGATGCGATTGCCGTAACACGAGGCCCCGGCTTGGAGGGGTCGCTGCTGGTCGGGGTTTGCGCTGCAAAGGCATATGCGCTGGCTTTGGATGTTCCACTTGTGGGAGTCAACCACATCGAAGGCCACCTGCATTCCGTTTTCCTGCAGGAGCCACAACCCGAGTTCCCGCTGCTGTGTCTCGTAGTTTCCGGCGGGCACTCTGATATCATCCTTATGCGGGACCACGGCGACTACCTCCTCCTCGGCCAGACCAGGGACGATGCGGCCGGGGAGGCGTTCGACAAGATCGGACGCTTTCTGGGCCTCGGATACCCTGGAGGGCCGGCCATTGACCGCGCCGCCCGGAGCGGCGACCCCCACAGGTTCGACTTCCCGAGAACCCGGTTCCCGAACTCGTTCGACTTCAGCTTCTCAGGTCTGAAGACGGCTGTGGTGCGGCAGGTGCAAGGGCTGAACGGGGCCGAATCCGATGCCACCGTAGCCGACATTGCGGCAAGTTTCCAGGAGGCGGTCGTGGACATGCTCGTTGAGAACACGCTCGAGGCGGCGCGAGAAACAGGTGTGACTACTGTTTCCCTCGGCGGAGGCGTTGCCGCTAATTCGAGCCTTCGCAAGCGCATGAGCGAGGAGGCCGACACCCGCGGGCTGCATCTCTTGCTGCCTGCGCCTGAACTGTGCACCGACAATGCGGCTATGATTGCCTCAGCCGGCTACTATCGTCTTGTTCGCGGCCAATCCGACACTCTCTTTCTTTCGACTGACGCATCATTGCGCCTGAACCCG
>JALGUK010000018.1:0-635 GCA_029820875.1 Candidatus Zipacnadia bacterium | reverse complement strand
CGGAATCTCACCCATAGCGGGGCGGATGCATCCTACCCCGTGCATGAAAGTCAATCAACGCCATTGCCCCGCGGATTTGAGCACCAGGTGGCCCGGTTTAATGCTTCGAGCAGGTATAAATATAGTCTGACCGACTGAATATGCACGCTTGTTATCCTATGTCGCCTGGCAACTTCTGGATCGCGAATGGCTTCTCATCGCCGCTTTCGGCCATGTACAGTCGTTTTCGCAACCTTGTGGAAATTGTGGAAAAGTCTGTTGAAAAGGGGCCTGATGGGCGTTTTTCTGTGGAAAAGTACGCCGAAGCCCGTATTTTGGGGGGTCTGTGAGCACAGCCATCACTCGAAATGCCGGCGTGTGATTAAAATCACACGTCAATTGGAACAAAGAAGGCAGGCAGACTGTTAATGTCCGGAGAATACATAATACAGAAATTATAGACTTAATCATTCAATTCATACATATCATTCACACAGTTCTCGCACCTGACAACTTAGGAGATGGAAGAATGAAAATGAGCGACCAGTTCGACGCGTTGTTCTTCGGCGCAGTAAAGGTGGGAGAACGCGGTCAGGTCGTGATACCCGCCGATGCTCGCCGGGAATATGGGCTGAAGTCCGGAACACGGCTTCTGG
>JALGUK010000392.1 GCA_029820875.1 Candidatus Zipacnadia bacterium | reverse complement strand
CGTGAGCCCGAGCATGGAGAGCCTGCGCGGGAACCGATATCCTCGCGTCGGCCTGTGCGGATACTCCTTCGCGGGCTCAATAACCTCGCCACCCGTCCACGGGGCGAGTGCTTCATATCTCTTTAGGGCCTTCATCATCGCCACCTCAATTGGACATCAATTGCACCGGGATTGAACAAACGAAATGGCGCTACGAGGCTCTGATGCCCCATAGCGCCGGAATGATTGCGGAATGATTGCGGAATAATTGCACCCGATTACGTTTCAGCACGTAATGTCTTAATCGCTATCAGCGCATTCGCAGCGGCTTCCAGCGCCAGCCCCGCCGCGCAGAACGCGCAGAGGGCCCCCACGTAGACACCCCAGAGCAGCCACGAGAGCGGCTCCCATGCGATCTCCCACGCATCCCTCAGCATTCTCACCCACCTCCCAAAAAACCGCCCAGGGCGGCCAGTGATTGCACCGCCCTGTTGGGCTACACGGCCGGCCTGACGCCACTAGAGGTCGCTTCGGTGATGGCCTTCACTCCTGCCTCCGTGACCTTCGCCACGCCATCAGCCGTCGCGTCGATGGACGCCTTAGTCACCTCGGCGCGAGCCTTGGCCTCGCCCTCGATGCGTTCCTTGTTGCGCATCCACTGCATGACCGCATCGATGATACCCCAGAGGATGCCGAGGCCGAGCACCGTTCCTATCAACGTGTACACGAACTTCTTCACATCATCGCTCACAGTCCGTCACCTCCTCTCTGCTGCCCCCTGCGATATAAGCAAACACTCACACTTTCGGGCGGGTATTGGCTTGCCGTATCCGTTCCCACACGCCCCGCCAGAGCCACGCAAAGCCTCCGATAATCGCCGCCCCGACGAGGTGGTTTCCACTCTTCCAGCCGGCCCACCAGCCGAATAGGATGATCGCCACGAGCACGAGGAGGACGCCGACGAGTAGCCACGGTTCGGCGAATGACCAAAGCCAGAAGCGATCTATCAGGCCGGAGAGGTCAGACATCGGCGGCCTCCAGTTCGAGCGTAGGCTGTGCGTCCGGCGCGTCTTCTCGCTCTGCCTCGGCATGGGCGATGCGGGCCCGCGCGATCTCGCAATACTCCTCTGAGAGGTCGATGCCGATGAAGGGCCGATTGAGTCGCGCTGCTGCCACTCCTGTGCTACCCGATCCGCAGAATGGATCGAGCACAAGGCCGCCTTCAGGGCACGCGAGGGCTATGAGATACTCCATCAGCAGGGCGGGCTTCACCGTGCTGTGGAAGTTGGTGCGTGGCAGTGATGGGTTCTTCTTGCGCCACGCATCGTCACCATTCTCCCCATTGAATATGGTACACTCGCCGAACTGATTGCCTGTCGGACGCACGGCCTTTTCTTCCAGTCCTTCGCACCCGGCATTCTTCTCGGCTCGCGATGGTTTCGGGACCCGCAGGATGCCCTCTTCCGCCGCGTCCAGCCACGAGGGCGGGAGGTCATGCGCTTCCGCCCATGCGTCGAGGTCGCAGTATTTGCTGAAGTCCCCAAGGGCACGTGCGGTGATTAGGAGGTTGGACGGGTAGCGACCGGAGGAGGCGCTATATGGCGTCCGATTATCAGAGTGGTTTGTTGAGTAGCGCGTATCAGCATGTTTCCTATTCCAGTAGGAATTACGTCTCTGCAGGTCGTTAATATCCTCATCCCCCGCAAACGGTATCCTGCAGTCATCTATCGCGACGCCGCCGGTTCCGTGTTTCAGCACGTTCTCGCGGATCGGCTTGCGGTCCTGCGGCTTCGTCACCCAGAGCACGGTTTCGCTCATCGGCTTGAGCGGAACGGAACCTCCCGCCAAACCTTCTAACGCCTGCGCCTCCGGCGTCGAAGGGGCGGTGATACTCGCAGCCGGGCTGCCAGGCCCGTCATAATGCCCGAGCGTTGTACCGTCATCGGCCCCTTGTCTTTTTGGGTCCATGACTCTGCAATGGCTATGGGATTGATAGCGAGGGTCTGCTTTGACCCCCACCTTGGCCCTGACGCCCGGCGCGGCCCCGAAGCGCGCGATCAGAGCGGAGAGGAGGCGCGTGCCGTGAGATTGCGGCCCATTACGCTGGGCCTCTAACCACGGGCGCGTATTCGCACCACCGGCACACATATAGTCGACGCCACCTTCATGCTTGGTATCTGGTACTTCGCTATATGCGCCGCCCACCGCCGCGCTCGCCGCCTTGCGCAGGTCAGCACGCGTCACGAGGTTGTCGCCGCCACTTGCCAGCGCAGCCAGCCGGACCTCGCAGACAGGGCAGGTCTCGCCCCGCTTGCTCATCGCCGCGTGCTCTGCCTCCAATTGGCACTTCGCCTGCAACGTCAGCGACCCGTCCGCAATCAGCGCCTTCACCCACGCGTTGAACGCGGCTTTGTCGGCATCCTTGCTCAGGTTCGTGCTCTTCGGCATCGCGCCATTCGCGAACACATCCTTGCTCAGGTTCGTGCTCTTCGGCATCGCGCCATTCGCGAACACCCAGGTCAGCGCCGAGTGCTGAATGTCAAAGCCCGCCTGCTTGAGCGCCAGCAGGTTCCCGAGTAGTGTGTCCTGCCTCGCGCCACTGCACACGAAGCAAGACGCCCCAGGCTTAAGCACTCTCAGGACCTCGCGCCATATCGCCACGCCGGGAACCTCTGCATCCCACGAGGAGCCCATGAACGACAATCCATAGGGTGGATCACACAGACAAAGCGAGCAAGTATCATCGGCTAGACGCTTCAACACTTCGGCGCTATCGCCGCAGAGCACTTCGCGGGTCAATTGGCGGCCTCCAGTTCGCGGAGCCGTGAACTCATCCCATCCGACTGCAACTGACACATCAGACCCGCCAGGTCCACGGTCAGTCCTCCTCGGCCGGCTCATATGTGGCCTCGAAGATATCCG
>JALGUK010000391.1 GCA_029820875.1 Candidatus Zipacnadia bacterium | reverse complement strand
AATGACTGTGCTGCTGAAGGAGGCGCTCAAGCCGAATCTGATACAAACCCTCGAGAACGGGCCGTGTCTGATGCACGCCGGGCCGTTCGCCAACATCGCCCACGGCAACAACTCAGTCCTCGCCGACTTGGTGGCGCTGAAACTGGCCGACTACGTGGTCACCGAGAGCGGGTTTGGTGCTGATATGGGCGCGGAGAAGCTCTTCAACATCAAGTGCCGCCAGAGCGGCCTGAGAGTGGATGCAGCAGTTGTCGTCGCCACGGTGCGTGCCTTGAAGATGCACGGCGGCGGTATCACTACCGGCGGTGGAAGAGGGCTGCAAGAATCTCCAGAAGCACATTGAGAACATGCGTATGTTCGGCGTGCCGGTTGTGGTCGCGATCAACCGCTTCAGTTTCGATACGGATGCGGAGATCGAGGCGGTCCGTGCCAAGGCCAAGGAGGCGGGCGCGGATGATGCGGTCCCAATCGAAGTATGGGCCAAGGGCGGCGAAGGCGGGCTGGAGCTGGCCCAGAAGGTGATTGAAGCCGCAGACCGGCCGTCCGAGTTCAAGTTCCTATACCCTGACGACGCCTCCATCAAGGAGAAGATTGAGGCCATTGCCACGAAGGTCTACGGCGCCGCGGATGTCAGCTACGCCCCGGTCGCCGAACGCAAGATAAAGCAATTCACAGAGCAGGGCTTGGACAAGCTGCCTATCTGCATGGCGAAGACGCACCTTTCGCTGTCCCACGACCCAAATCTGAAGAACTGTCCCGAAGGCTTCACCCTACCCATTCGCGATATTCGCCCGTCGGTCGGCGCGGGATTCCTTTACCCGCTGTGCGGCACTATGAGCACCATGCCGGCTCTGCCGACCAGGCCCGCGGCGTGTGATGTAGACATTGACGAAGATGGCAAAACAGTCGGGCTCTTCTGAATGTCACGTGCAGAGGCGAGCGGCTGAACCTGTGAGGAGCGAGCCCAGAAATCGCCGTTACCACTCCAGCGGAGGTGTGGCTTGTATGGCTGCAACGTTGCTTGACGGCAAGAACATCGTGGCGCGTATCAATGAAGAAGTGAAGGCTGCAGTTGAACGGTACAAGAGCGAGAACGTCACGCTCAAGCTTGTGGCGATTCTGGTCGGCAAGAACCCGGGGGCCGTCGCATACGCGAAGATGCAGAAGAAGGCGTGCGACGGAGTCGGGATAGAATACGAGCTTCGCGAGATGCCGGATGAGACCACCGAGGAGCAGCTCGCGGCCGCAATCAAACAGCTCAATCAGGACGATACCGTCACCGGAATCATCCTGCAGACCCCCGTGCCCAGGAGCATCAACCAGAAGGCGATGCAGGCGTTGATTGCACCGAAGAAGGATGTGGACGGGGTAAGCCCCGCCAACATGGGCGCGATCGTCCTCAGCCAGGCGCGACTCGCACCGTGCACCGCCCTGAGTGTTATGTCCCTGATTCGGGAGACAGGGGTGAAGCTCGAAGGCCTGGAGGTCGTGATGGTGGGCCACAGCGAGATTGTGGGCAAACCCGTCGCCATGATGCTGCTCGATGAACTCGCCACCGTCACTGTCTGCCATATCGGGACCAAGGATGTCGCTGCACATACCTGCAAAGCGGACCTGGTGATAGTCGCCACTGGGGTCCCAGGCTTGCTGAAGGCGGACATGGTCAAAGACGGCGTGATCGTGATTGATGTGGGAATCAATCGGGTGGAGGGCAAGATTGTAGGCGACGTGGAATTCGAGCCTGTCGCGGCCAAAGCGTCTCACATCACGCCTGTACCCGGGGGTGTAGGCCCGTGCACGGTCGCGCACTTGCTCAGCAACGTAGTCAAGGCGGCGGATTGGCAGCGCGAGAGCTGAAGGCCGCCACAAGTGTTGCGGGACACAAGGATGGTCAACAAGGCCTAACACCGGCACCGATTCTGGCAACGTGGTCGTACCGGTCAATTGCGTCAGGCGAGACAATAGCTGACTGTGAAGTCGGTTTCCCCGAAACCGCCTTCTATCTGGCGAGGTTCGCGGCAATCGTCGGGGCGGCGCCGGACAATGAGACGGCCGTCAAGATTATCCGAGAGCTGCAGAAAGGTAGCATCCTCGCGCTCCTTATTGGCAACCACGAGGGCCGCACAATCCGCGACCAACTCCTGGAAGAAGGGGGCATCACCGAGGACCCCAAGGCCGGCTGGGACATCCATCACCGAGAATGAAAAAGTGCAGGAGATTCTGAAGGAGGCGCGCGACGCCTGCGGGTACTTAGTCGAAAACGGGAGAGTGCCGATGGGAAAGATTATTACAGTGACCGGCAAGGATGGCGCGGGAAAGACTACGGTTTCCGCCCCGGCGCTTCGGCTGCTCATTGAGCACAACAAGGGCGTCATCCTGGCCGTGGATGCGGACCCCAACCAGAACTTTGACGCCGCCATCGGCGTTCAGGTGGTGGAGACGGTAGGGGTGCTGTAGCCGAAGCGAGAGGAAGCCAAACGTGACCTGTACCAACCACTCAGACCGCGCTGCTACAGTAGTGTGCGCATACAAGAACGTAGGTTGCTGCGACGAGTGCTGCGAGTGCCCAAGGCCGAAGAGCCACTGTAAGTTCCGGCAGTCCTGCCTCGTGTGGGAGTGCTACAAGGACAGGTTGCGGGCTGCTAAGTCTCTTCGGGGCGACTAACTTGCGGCGTCCACAACGGCCTTGGTCTTCTCGTAGCCGATTTTCGCCACCTCAAACGGATCCATCGCCCAGTATTCCTCGTTGAAAAGCTCCAGTGACACATGCCCCTGGAATCCGCCGTCTCTCAAAATTGACAGAATCTCC
>JALGUK010000390.1 GCA_029820875.1 Candidatus Zipacnadia bacterium | reverse complement strand
CGAGGGTGCCCACATGCGGGTACAGGGTTGCAGCGGTCTCGCTGTTCATAAGTGCGGATGCCGCCTCCAGCACCCTATCAATGCTCTGGGCTAACTTGTCAGTTGGGTCTATTTCGGTGAGAGACATCAAGAGTTTATGTGCCTCGGACACAGGAGCGGTGCAGAGGACCTTGCGGGCTTGTCGGACTGCCTCCAGTTGCAGGCTTTCAAGGACCTCAGTAGCCGGCATTTGGGCCCCGGGGTCGCTTAATCCTGCAAGCTCAACCACATCACGATGGACGATTATGTCGCCAAGCATCGCCCGGGTGTCGGAGAGGCCGAACTCGGCCACCACCGCGACTGCATCCACATCCTCCTGGGCCAGAAGCTCAGACAGAGTCTCTTCAACGCATCTGGAGAGAAGAACGTGCGCCTCAGCATCGTCCAATACAACGAAGCGCGGGTCAATGCCCGCAGCGACCGCGTTCTCGCGCAAAATACGGGTGCAGAAGCCGTGGATTGTGCTGATACGCGCATTCTCCAGATCGCGCTTGTGCCGCCGCCAGCGGGAGCGGGACTTGGGGGAGGAGGCCTGGATGATTCGCTTGTCGCACGCCTGCCGGATGCGATCCCGCATTTCCTTTGCGGCCTTCTCGGTGAACGTGAATGCGACTATCTGCCCCACGGACGCCCGCTGCGTGTCCAGGAGGCGGATATATCGCTCAACTAGCACCCGGGTCTTGCCCGATCCGGCACCGGCCGAGAGGAAAATGCTGTTTTCGAGGTCCTCGACGGCGACCTTTTGGTTACCCACTAACCGGAGGCTTTCAGGCGTCATTGTCATCGGGCCTTAGCTTCTTCCGTGTTCGGCTTTCCTCGTAGCGGCACATGCCTTTGAAATCGCATGAGTCACACCGTTCAGCCTTGGGAGCAACCACGAACTTCCCCGAGCGAATCAACCCGGCGTATTCTTTCGCGTGGTTGACGGCTTGCTCTTTGAATTGAGCAATCTCATCCTCTTTGTGGACGTGGCCGTTGAGCGCGATTGGCCGGCGGACGTGCCTATAGGTCCACAGGCAGCAGAGGGCGGACCGGCCCGCGTACACGACGTTCTCGGCCGCAAGGGCATAAAGGGGCAGTTGCAGGTCCGTACCCATCGTAATGTCGTTCTTTGATGCCCCCTTCCCTGTCTTGTAATCCATCACTGCAATCAGCAAGTCCGGCTCTTTACGTTGCTTGTTGCCGCTGAGGTCCGCGAGCACGTCAATCCGATCGATTCTCCCCCTGATGAGAACCCTCTCGTCCCCGGAGCCGAGCTGCAGCGGCTGGTCGGCGGCGGCCATTCCGAACGTGACCTCAAACAGCGCTGGTTGGTGCCCCGCGAACTTGTTCGCCTCCTGCTCGAGGAATCTCTCCATGCTCCGAAGGCACTCTTCACGCTCTATCTCAAGCAGCGTTCGGCTTGTGACCGCAACGCGCCGCAGCGCCTCATCGAAGACCTCCTGTACCACAGCCTGCATGATGGAGCGCACGCGTTCGAGCTTCGCCTCTGTGACGGCAGCCGAGCCGGTCTCTTCGTTGACGCGCTTAAAGAGCCGCCGGAGCACCTCATGGTAGAGCCTCCCACGGTCGCGTGCTTCAACTTCCTCGAGCGGCTCCTCGAGTGGTTCAAGCCTGAGAACCCGGTGAGCAAAGTAGCTGAACGGGCAACTCCCGTACTCCGAAAGGGCGCTCGCGCTGAAGCGATAGTCAGGCCCGAAACGCTCGCGCAATCGGCGCAGGAGGGAGGGCTCGGCGACCACACCGTCATATTCGTCAAAGGGGCCAAACGAGTCCCGCCGTGCCTCGATGAAAGCGCCCCAGGCCGCCGCGCCGACGGGCGTGTGGGGGGGGGCGACGAGCGTATTATAAGCCGCAACGAGTCCATCGTCTGCAAGCTTCGCCTGTGCGCGGTCCCACAGCCCTTCCAATGTCGCTTCAAGCAATTCTCTGCGTGTGAACGATTGCCCAACGGGGACCGAAACGTCTGAAGCGCGAATGCGCCGGACCTCCAGGCCTCCCTCGCCTCGAAAGAGGGCCATCGCCTCGTCCACGTAGCAAGAACGCAAAACTTCGCGACCCTGCTCGTCCATGGTCGGGTATGTGAGGTACAGCCGCTCTGTGGCACGTGTCGCGGCCTGATAAAACAGATACATTTCCTCTGCCTGCCGCTGGAGCCGTTGCTGGAGTTTCAGGCCTCCGTCGGCGAGCCTCTTGCGTTCATCGTCGCGATAGAAAAGCCCCTCGCGCCTCTGCCGGGGGAACTCGCCCTCGACCAGTCCCACAATAAAGACGGCGCGGAACCGGAGCTGGCGCACATCGTGCGCCTCGAGCGCACAGACTTTTCCCTCACTGCGGCCGTCCGGAGTGACCTCGGCTGTCTGGAACGCGTCGTTCAGAATGCTGAGAAACTCCGCAGGTGACAACTCACTACCGCCGCTTTCAAGCTGCTGAGCCGTGAAGGCGATAGAATCCAGAGCCTCAAGAGTTGCA
>JALGUK010000389.1 GCA_029820875.1 Candidatus Zipacnadia bacterium | reverse complement strand
AGGAAGAACTTGCGGTCCGGGTGCCATAGAATGTAGTTCCCATCCCGCCGGGTGAAGCTTGGGTACACCCCGCACTCCAGCCGCTTGAGCGGGCCGATGGGCACGCCGTCGTTGTCCATCAATTGCTTCGACTCACTGAACCAGATGGGCTGCTCGGCGTCGGGGCGGTACTCCCCCACCGCGATGAACGCCGGCCTGCGGTTGAACCTAGTCTCCTCCGGCGCATGTCCGTCCACGCGCCCGTTATTGTTGTGATGCAGCAGCAGGTACCGGCCCTCGGAAAGCTCGTAGATGGGGCAGCAGCAGAGCGGCTGCAGGATAGGCAGGCCGTGGTCGCGGCGCAGAAGCGGCCCGGGATTGCTCCACGTCTCTCCGTCGTCGCCGGAAATACTATACCAGATGCAGCCGGCCATCGTCCTCATCACGCAAAACAGCCGCTTGTCCGGCAGGCGCACAATGCTCGGCTCCTGGGCCACACTGAGCAAGGGGTTGGAGTAGTGGGGAACGCGCAGCGCCTGACCGGGGTCCGAATACGTGATTTTCAGGTCGGCCGGCTCGGGGTCATCGTCCACGTTCTCGAACCGCATGAACTCGACCACCGTCTCCCAAGCTGTCCAGGAGTTGTTATGGGGCGGAGTCCGCACGGCCTTGCTCACCCATCGGCTGAAGCCGGTGAAATACCGTCCCTTCAGGTCGCGGATGGGAATCTGCCAGACAATCCAGTTCGAGGGGACGTTCGGGTCCGGCGAGTCATAGGGGCTGCGCGGCATTGGAATCGTCTGGGGCGCGGACCACGTCTCACCCAGGTCGTCGCTGTAGCAGCCGTCCATCGTGCCTGTATGTTGATGGACCACGTCATCAATCCCCTGGTACTGGTTCCAGAGCACGTAAATCCGTCCGGAGCGCGACACGAGCGGAAAGCCCCAACTGGCCATGTAGCCCGCGCCAGGCCGCGCCGGGCCAGCAATTCGCACCGGCGCGTTCCAGGTGAAGCCTTCCTCCAGCGAACGCGTAAACATGATGCGGTGGTCGCCCGCGCCCTCGTAGGAGCTTTGGGTCCAGACAGCCATCAGCGTGCCATCAGGCCCCTCGAAAACAAGGAAATGCTCATTGCCGGTGTCATAGGTGGAGCCGTCCAGGCTCTTGGGCACGTAAACAATATAATCGGGCTTGGTGCGATGGAGTTCGGTCTCAATATCGAGTGCAGCCATCTGAATCGCCTCCCGGCAAGAGGCATTCCTCCTGCGAGAGGGCAAACCTCCAACCGACCACACATAAGTAAGCCCGCAACATTCCATGCGGCCAAAAGGAATCCTGATAAACCGGCAACGCGCCGCAGCCGGAGTGCCCACGCTGACCATGGCATCCGACGTCTCACACGTGGGGCGCCAGTACAGCCAGGACATGGCGCAACCGGGCTATAAGATCTCCAGGGCCATGTGCTCAGGCTCTCAAGCGGCGGCATCGGCATTTACCAGCATACCAATGGGCTGATCTACGTAACGGTCACTCTAATTCACCGGACCTGAGCACGCCTTCCACCTTCTCATTGGCGCAGTTGGAGCAGGGTCCGCCGGGCGGAGCCGTTTGCGGAGAGCCGGCCGAGCTTTTTCCCGAAAGGGGTTGACGGAACGTCCGGTTGCGTAGTATATTGCATACAATATGCAATTTTGGCCCGGCGGCCAGCGACCCGAACACCCACAGACCCTGCGTCCGCTTCAGATAGGCGGCCCCAGGCCGAGGAGGGATGGTACTGCAAACCTCCGTGCCTCCCAAGCGCCTGACACTGGCCCAGGAGACTGAACAGCTCCTGGTGAAGCTCCTTGTGCAAGGTCGGCTCAAGCCCGGAGAGAAGCTTAACGAGGAGATGCTCTGCCGCAAGCTCGGGCTTACGCGCACCCCTCTGCGTGAAGCACTGCGGGCACTGGCCGCCAGAGGGCTGCTGGAGCATCAGGCCAACCGTGGGTATCGCGTCCGGCCGCTTGAAAGAGCGGACATTGTTCAGCTCTACCAGCTCAGGGAGGTCCTTGAGGGGTTGGCGGCGCGTCTTTTGGCCGGGCATATAATGCAGGAGCAAATCAATCGGTTGCGCAAGTTAATCGAGAGAATCCCCACCGACCATATCACTACCGCGGGGCTAAAGGCTGACTGGACGTTCCACAGTCAGATAGCTGAGTGGTCGGGGAACACGTTCCTAATCGAGGCGCTGTCTGCTCCGCATGTGCTTGTTCGGGCGATGGTGGCATCCCAGCAGAGCAAGCCGCTTCCACCGGGACCCCACAGCCGTCACGAGCTTGTTGTAGACGCCCTTGCGGCCCGCGACCCCGAACGGGCCGAAGACGCCATGCGAGCGCATATCCGCAACGCCATGGAGCGAATCCTTTCCCAACCGTCTTTTACAGCATCGGAGGCGGCAGACAGCCGTCATAATTCCAAGGGAGGTTCGACAAAGTGAATGTCGAGACGCTCAAGGACGACCTGCGCGGTGTCATCATTGCAGCCATAACGCCGATGAA
>JALGUK010000388.1 GCA_029820875.1 Candidatus Zipacnadia bacterium | reverse complement strand
GGCCAGGTGCCTATCGGGCGGCCGGGGGCGTGTATGCTTTACATTGACGGGGCTTGCAAGCCCAGGTGGATTGTGTGGACCCAGAAAGGAAGAAGCAGCTACGCAAGCGACCAGGCCTTGCAAGTGGGACGGTGGCACCATATTGTTTTCAACTACCGCAACGACGGCAACGCAGCGATAATCGTGGACGGCAAGACGGTCGCTATGCGCGAGTGGACAATCGGGCGCTACGAGTGGGAAGAGGACGGGAAACGCAACTACAGTTACTTTACCGGCCAGATAGACGAGGTCGTTGTAGCTGCCCCCATGGAGGACTCAAAATTGCCGGGAATAGACAAAGTGAAGATTTGCCAGAGGTTCAGTTGGGGCGACATCATCCTTTCGGGCCAGGCCGACTCGAAGGACAAGATTCGCGCAACCCTGGAAGCCGCAAAGGGGCGAGGCGTGACCGCGGTTATCTGGCGCCTGAGTGCGGCCTGCCTGCGCGACTACTACGTATACCTGCCCAAGGAGAAGCTCGCGCCTTACATGGTCGAGTACAATCAAATAGTGGACGAGGTGTTTAAGCAATTCGACCCTATTGCATACGCCATCGAGCAATGCCACGATTTGGGCATGAAATGTTACGGTTGGCTCACCATATTCGACGAGGGGGCCCCGGGGGAAAGCGTAAAGTACGCCGACACAACCCCCTTCCCGTGGCAGTCGAAGTTCACCAAAGAGCACCCTTACACATGCGTGGTTGATCGCGACGGCAAGCCGCAGTGGGGCGTCATAGAATACGCCTACCCCGAGGCGCGCAAGTACAAGGTCAATATGATTGTGGATTATATTACCCGCTACTCTGACCTTGACGGCGTCTTCATCTCCACCAGGAGCCACTCCAACCCGGCGATGGAAGGCGACCGCTTCGGTTTCAACGAGCCGATCGTCAAGGAGTTCGAAAAGCGCTACGGCGTCGATATCCTCAAGTCCGACGACTTTGACAAGGAAGCATGGCGCAGGCTCCGCGGCGAGCAGGTCACCAAACTCCTGCGCGAGCTGCGGAAAGCGATGCCGGAGGGCAAGAGAGTCTGGATTGGCATCCCCCGCGGCGACCACTGGGGGCCTCCGTACGGGAACCTGTTCATTGACTGGCGCACATGGGTGCGCGAGGGTCTCGTTGACGGATTGATCGTCGGGGAGATTACGGGAAAGGGGCTTTATCCCCAGCGCAAGGATTACAGGGGCTACATCTTCGACCAGGAGGCCCGAGTAGGGGTGAGGCCGCTGAGGGAGGACATGGAGGAGGTCTTCGGTCCGCTCTGCAAAGGCAGTGGAGTCCAGCTTTACCTTATGTCATCCGACTTCTCGCAGGCTATCCCGTACATTGACGATGGACTGAAGGGGGTCTGTATGTAGACCGCGTTGCGCACCGTTCTCGGCCCCAGGTCGAGGCTCTTCTTCCCCGGCTGGATATCCGTGCGGGCTACGGCGCAGGCAATGAATGGGCCGTAGCGCCCCCAGAGAGATTGCGTCGAGCATTCTGTCGTAGTAGCGAGCTTCACAGCCCGTGATTACGGCCGTAGCGCGCGGCATGGCTTTATTCCTCCCGTGCCCCATCGTCTCTTCCGGTTAAACACCTCAGCCGTCGCGGATAGCTTCCAGCAACTGTCAGTATCAGTAAGGAAAGTCGAATCACCAAATGAGGAATATCCGGATTGTCTCGCTGCACGTATTCGCGTAACATGCTAATGTAACAACGGAGGTCAGGCTGCCGAACAGATTCACCGGCATTTCGAAGGGGGAACGGCCATGGGTAAGCACTCAACCGCCGCACTGCAAACGGCTGATTCTGTGGTGGCGGATAATCCGAGGCAAACAAGCGGTCTGAGCATAGAGGAAACCCGTCGGCGCCAGGAAGAATTCACGACCCGGGCGGCCGAATACATTCCGCATCTGACCCGCGAGGCGCTGCGCCTGACGCGCAATCCGGATGATGCGGAGGACCTCGTCCAGGAGACGTTTCTGAAGGCACTGCGGGCGTGCCATCGCCTCCGGCGTGATACGAATCTGCGTGCCTGGCTTTCACGGATAATGCTCAATAGTTGGATCAATCGGCATCGGCGCCAAAAGCGCCAACCGGCGCTGGTAAGCTGGGATGAAAGTCCCTGGCAGGCCGAGACAAGCACGGCCGCGAACACAGGCCCCGTATCCCCGGAACCGCAAGATGCCGTCTTGTCGGACGTCCTCGACGAAGAGCTCGAAGGAGCGCTGAAGTCGCTTCCTCCCCAGTTCAGGCAGGTTCTGCTCCTGGCGAGCCTGGGTGAACTATCGTATGATGATGTCGCCAGGAAGTTGAACATACCGGTGGGCACCGTCAGGTCAAGACTTTTCCGCGCCCGCTCACTATTGCGCGAGGCCCTTCATGGGTTCGTTGCAGGGTGCAACACATCGTAGCACTCCCGTCAATGTCGCCAATTTGCGCTCATGGATGAAACTCACCTTGCCGGCTGCGGGGGCTGCTGCCAGCAGGTGCAGGCCTCTTGGTGCCGCAAGCCACCTGTTGAGCAAGTGAAGGATAGTGGCGCCGGCGAAGCGAAAGAAAAGGAGAGTGTTGCGAGGAGTATAGTGCTTGAATGAGTCGTTGTGCAAGGAACATGGGTGAAGGGGGATGGCGACATGCCGGCATCGAGCAACGCAAAGCAGATAGCCGATGCGGTGCAGGCTTTGGTTGTCGGCCT
>JALGUK010000387.1 GCA_029820875.1 Candidatus Zipacnadia bacterium | reverse complement strand
GTCCCCAAGCTCGTAGTCGGCGACCCCTGCGTCAATCCCGGGGATTTCCCCCCACACATAAAACTGGGCGGCAGCAGCACTGTAGACCCAGGTGGTACATATGAATGTGCCCGGTGCCATAACGTCCAGGACCTGGTCGTCAATTGCATAGTTAGACCAGTTGATTCGGTGGTCCGTCTCGTCCGTAGCACCGACGGAGATGGTCTCGGGCAGGCTGCCCGGGAAGTCTAAGCCCCAGTCATAGCCTGACTGATTTGCCTCGTTGCCCGCTGCGGCAACAATCACACAGCCCTTGCTGTAGGCATATTCTATGGCATCCGTCAGCACGGCCACTTCAGGATCATCCGGGTCAGGGACAGCGCCCCAACTGCAGTTTATTATGTCTGCGCCGGCGTCCGCGGCGTAGATGATACCTTGGGCGCCATCGGAGCCGTACCCTATCCCCTCCGCGTCGAGGATACGAACCGGCATAATCTTGCAGCCCCACGCAATGCCCGCGATGCCCTCGGAATTGTTGGTCGCGGCGGCGGCGATGCCGGCGACCATGGTTCCATGAGCTACACCTGAATCGGCTAAGCCGTCGCCGTCGTTGTCCTGCGCGTCACCGATAGACGGGTCGCCGACCTTCGCCCGCGAACACATCGGGGTTGGAGTCCTCGGAGCTAATGTCATCTGTTGCTGGATCACCCACGTTGTCCCCGCAGAAGTCGTAACCATGCACGTCGTCAACATAGCCGTTGCCGTCGTCATCAACGCCGTTGTCCGGAATCTCCCCCGGGTTCGTCCATATCTTGCTTGCCAGGTCCGGGTGGTCAAGGTCCACCCCGCTGTCGAGAACGGCGATAACAACCGATGAATCGCCGGTTTGATAGACCCATCCATCCGGTGCTTCGACCTGATAGACACCCCACTGCTGATGATTAATCGCATTCTGGCACTCGTCGAGAAAGATGTTTTCGTCCTCAAAGCACCAGGATATCTTGTCCCAATCGGCGGGATTGCAGAATGGGTCATTGGGCTGAACCGCCAGGGCGCGGATGATGGGATCCAGCGTAACCGTCAGCACGTCCGGCCGCCCGCGCAAACGCCGGACCGCCTCCTTTGGTGTTGTCCCCTTTGGAACCTCCAGGGCGACCCAGTCGGTCCCCCGCAACCTCCGCTTGAGACGAAAACCCTGCGGGGCGACAGCATTCACAAGGGCCGCAAGAGCGCGCCTGGGCCGCAACTTGACCAAAACATGGTTGGGCGCATATTGCAGCGGCTCAGCGCGATTCAGCTTTGCTGCCTGGCGCCCGGGTCCGGCAACGGCTAGAGCAACAAGCACGCAAACACTCAGCACAACAGCCACAAACACTGCCGCAGACAGGATAGCCCTCTTGCTGGAACTCATCATACGACTACCACCTTGCTTGAATCCACATCACAAAAGCACGGGAGGGCTGCTTGTCGGCGGTGTGCAGAGAATACTGGAGGCACGACAGCGAGGCCCGCACCATAATAAATATCGGGAATTTTTATTGATTTATTATACCACATGCGCATGTTCGGCAAACCAGCGATACCCGCCTTCAAGTGCCGGACTCATTAACCCTTGTACGGAAGCAGATGAGCTGCCGAAGATGCCACACGGCAACCCGCGCCCACTTGCCCGTGCACACCAATACGACAACCACCCACATCCATATCGGCGAGATGCGTCCCGCATAGTTCTTTCGGTAGAAACGCAGCAAGCTGTCGTGCGACTCGGCAATCATCCGCACCTTCACTTGACTTGTACTGCGGCCCACCTTATGGACAACTATCGGCCGCGGTGTGTACAGAATCTTCCAACCGGCTTGCTTAAGACGGAAACACAGGTCCACCTCGTTGAAGAATATCGGGAATTGCTCGTCCATCGGCCCGACATCGCCGAGAGCCTCCGCCCGCAGCAGCAAGCACGAACCCATCGGCTGGTCAACCTCACGCACATTGTTGTAGTCCCACCAGGACATTCGGTATTTACCGAAAATGCGGCTCTTGGGGAACAGACGGCTGAGGCCCAGATACTCCCATACTATGACATCGGGAGTGGGGAACGTCCGGCATGAGTGCTGAATGCGGCCGTCAGGGTAGACCAGCTTGCACCCGACGGCACCAGCCTCCGGATGCTGACCGGCGAAGGCGACAAGCTCCCGCAGCCCGTCCGGCGGCACTATGGTATCGGGATTCAGAAGCAGAACGTACTGTCCTGTAGCAGCCTTGATTGCCTGGTTGTTCCCCCGCGCGTAGCCCACGTTGTTTTCGTTGGCAATCAGGCGAATCCAGCGGAATCGCTCACGGACCATATCTGCGCTTCCGTCGCTGCTTGCATTGTCAACGACAATCACTTCGGCCTCGACGCCCTCCATCGCCGCCTCCAGCGACGCGAGGCACTCGGCCAGGTCATCGCGTGTGTTCCAATTAACTATGCAAACCGATAGCATCCGCTACCCCGCTCAGCATGTGGTTACTGCAGGAAATATGCTCTCGGCAGACGAACTTTTGCATGTCGACCAAGGGAGAAAACGATGCGCATTGCTATTGACTGCAGAACACTGCTCGGGCGCAAGACCGGCGATCGAACCTATACGCGCGGCTTGGTCTTTGCCCTGGCCGAAATTGATACCGAGACCCGGTACTTCATCTGTATGGACGCCGACCCTCCTCCCGGGGTGCTGCCTGCCGCACCCAACGTCGAACCGGTCGTCATAAAATCGCGGTACCGCCTCACCTGGACGCCGCTGGCGCTGGTGCGGAGGCTTCGCAGTTTGCAGCCGGACGTGCTTCATGTCCAGTACACCGTCCCCCCTATCTCTCCTTGCCCGGTGGTCAGCACTGTGCACGATGTCAGCTTTCGACTGTTCCCAGACTGGTTCCACGGGTCGGATCGCTGGTTGCTGCATCTTGGCGTATGGACCGCGGCCCGCAGAGCCGCCCGGCTCATTACCGGCACACAGGCGGCAAAGGCAGACCTGATTTCAACTTACAACGTTCCGCATGAGAAGGTCATCGTAACGCCATATGCCGCTGATGCGACCTTTCGGCCGGTTACCGATTCTCAAGAGATGCAGTCGGTGCGTGAGAAATACGACATCCGCGGTCCGTTCGCTCTATTTGTGGGGGC
>JALGUK010000386.1 GCA_029820875.1 Candidatus Zipacnadia bacterium | reverse complement strand
TTTACATGCGTAACGCGAAGCTGTATTCAATCCGTGCGATGTGAGGGGGATGGCATTGTCCGAGGTGGCAATTGTCAAAGCGAACGACCCTCATTCAGATGCCGATGTGCTCGACGCCGTCGCGGAGACGGTGCGACTAGCCGGAGGACTGGATAGCATCGTCCACCGCGGCGACACGGTCCTGATTAAGCCCAACCTCTTCGCGCCCTTGCCCGCTCCTGCGACCACCGACCCGCGGGCCGTGGCCGCGATGGTGAGGCTGGCGCGGGATGCCGGAGCTGGCCGCGTCATTGTGGCCGACGGCCGCTCCATCTCGACGTATAAGTTCCGCTCGCCCAACACCACTTGGGGCGTTCTCGAGGCGACCGGCATCGGCCGTGCGGCAGAGGATGCCGGCGCGGAAGTGCTCGCCCTGGAAGAGACCGAAACCCTCACAATAAATGTGCCCGCGGCGAAGGTGCTGCGCCGAGCCGATGTCTTCCGCCCGTTCGTCGAGGCGGACGTGGTCATCAACCTCCCCGCGATGAAAATCCACAGCATGGCGCTCGTGACACTTGGAATAAAGAATCTGCACGGGGTCCTGACCGACCAGTACAAGTATTTCGCCCACCGCAATGACCTCCCGCAGAAGCTGGTGGAAATCCTGCGCATCCGCAAGCCGGAATTCACGCTCATCTGCGGCATTCAGGCGCTTGAGGGCGACCACTCTGACCTTTCCGGCATCGTGGACGCGGGCGTGCTCATCGCCAGCCCCGACGTTGTCGCCGCGGACGCCGTCGCCAGCGCCGTGATGGGGCTTGACCCGCTGGAGGTGGAAACCACTCGTATCGCCGACCGCGAAGGGATCGGCGTTGGCCGTATCGAGCAGCTCGCCGTCGCCGGAGTGTCCATCCAGGATGTTCGGCGGCCGTTCAGGCGGCCGGACATCCGGCTAGTCGGCGTATTCGAAGAGATTGACATGTACGCCGGCGGGGTTTGTCTGGGGTGCCAGTACTACATTCGCCGCGGCCTAGACAGGCTCAAGAAAGAGGGGCTTCTGGACAGAGGAGAGCGGCTCAGTATCGTCTGCGGAGTGGATCCGAAGGTGCCGGAGGAATTGCCCGGGCAGGTAATCATCGTCGGCGACTGCGCTCTCGCATCCGAGGGCGTAAAGCGCCTGCGGGCGAAGCTATTTCTGCGCGGCGAGGGTATCATCATCTCCGGCTGCCCACCGATGGAGTTCAGGGCGAGGAGTGCAGAGGTGCTGCGGAAGACCTCGTAGGGGCGACCCCGTGTGGTCGCCCGCGTCGTATAGCCGTGCTGTTGCCTCTTGGAGGGGCCGCATCCACCAGTCGTTGCCGTTCGTTGTTTCGGGACGCTTTCGTCCCGGACCAACGGCACGCTCAAGGAGCGTCACCATGGTCAGCGACGAAGAACTCGATATGTTGTCCGATGTGTGTGGGCGGCTGCCCGCGGCAAAGGGGAACTACCTTCAAAGCGATTTCATCTGCAATCTCTTCCTCACTGTGCTCGACTTCCAGATGCACAACACTACGATCGAGCAGGCCATGCGTCACTATCACGAGCACTGCTGGCAGCAGGTGCGAACGATGGCTGACCTGAAGGCCGTCCTCGCAACGCACCCTGACGACAAAGATGGCAACACCGCCTTGGCTCAGTATCTGTGGGGGTATCGGCTCTGGACTCGTGCTGCGTTGCTGCGGCGGCTAGTCGCCTACTTTGAATGCGCCGGTGTCACTTGCCAAGGCGCACTCCGTGCGTGGGCTCAGACCAGTGACTTCAAGCGAGACTTCGAGGGGAGGATCAAGGGCTTGGGGCGGGCTGTTTACCAGTGGCTTGTGATGCGACAGGGAGTGGAGACGGTGAAGCCCGACACCCATCTCCATACGTTCGTCCGGAATGTCGTCGGACACCCGTTATCGGACGAGGAGCTCGTGAGAACCCTTGAGACGGTCGCGTCCCGACTCGGCGTGAAGGCTTATGAGCTCGACTGGCGGATCTGGGAGCACCAGCGCGGCGGTGCGGGCGCCTGGTAACCACTCACTTCGTTGTTTCGGGACGCTCTTGTCCCGAAACCGTGCCCGCCCCTCCTGGTCCCATCATACGCCAAGACTGAGTCGCGCCATCATTCCCTGATGAACTGGGGCCACTCCGTATCCTGGGCGAAGGACATCACGTCCTCATAGACGCTTCGGTACTGGCTCGGGGTCGGCAGGTATATCGCGATTCCGTGAGCACTGTCCACGTTGATATCCGTCCCCGTGAGGTGCCCCTCGGCCACCAGCGCCTTGTCGTCCCCCGGCCCCACCGCCGCCATGACCGCGTCGGCCGCTTTCTGAATGTCCGCGTCGTCCATGCGGGACTTGAGCAGAGACGCAAAATCATAAATATCCTTATAGATGGTCTCGGTAAACGACTGGGTGTCGCGGCGAGTGTCGGAAATCTCCTCTTTATAAGCGTTGCGCTTAGCAATCAATTGCTTGGCAAGGCCGTCAATGGCCGCCGCGAGCGGCTCGAGCGCG
>JALGUK010000385.1 GCA_029820875.1 Candidatus Zipacnadia bacterium | reverse complement strand
CGGAAGTCCTCGCCGAGCATATCCTCGATAAGCCCAGGAAGCGCGGCAACAAACAGCCCCGTTGTCTCAATGGCGGGGCCCTTGGTGATGATTACATGGTCTCCCGGACGGGCAAAGCTTGGGCTTACATAGGCATCGAGCGGGCCGATGGCGATAACCGAGGCGCCCCCCACCATCGGGTAATTGCAGCCCTCATAGCGGGCGGTATGGCCGCAGATGATGGCGATTCCGTATCGCTTGCATTCGCGGTCAATGACTGACCCCGCTGGTGACCGCATCGCTCATGAGGATGTGTATGGCGAACCACGCCGCGCGTTCCCAGCCGTACTGGGGGACGATGAAGACGGGGTCGGTGGTCATGGCCATCGCCATTTCACCGAGCCGGACGATCCCCACATCAACGCCGGACTGCGGCCCGACCAGCACATCACTACTGGGAGCCCCAAGGCGAGGATAAATCAACTCCTCAAAAACCTCAGGGGATATCTTCCCGAGTTCCGGCAGTTCAGTTGCTCCCATCCGATATTCCTCCTACAGTCGCGGACTTGTTCAAAGCAGGGTTCTCCGCAGGTGACATTACAACCTTTCCCTCGCCGGAGAATACATCGAGCGGAGGATTTCGCCACGCCAGGGCGGAAAACCACAAAAAACAACGCAGGCGGCCGATGCGAGGGGAATCACCAATGCGACTTGGGTTGGCCATAAACTGCCTGGGACAGATGTCCGCAGAGGAGTCGGCGCACATCGTGCAGGAGGCCGGACTGGACGGCGTACAGCTCAGCCTGGCGGCTATCAACGCCAGCAACGGCTCGCAGAGCGCGCAGCAACTACCCGACCCGGAAACTTGCGAACAGGTGCGCGCGGCTTACCAGTCCCGGGGCTTGCAGATATACGCATTGGATGCGGATGCCGATATCAGCACCGCAAACCAGCAGCGGCGACTCCGGCAGGTCTCTTACGTCAAAGCCCTCATGCCCATTGCCCGCAAGCTGGGTGCCAGCATACTGGTCACCAGTGCAGGCCCCCGGGGCATTGGCGCCTATGAACGTGCGGTTGAGAGCATGCAGTCCATCATGCCCTATGCCCACGAGCAGGATGTAATGCTCGCATTGGAACCATCTTACAGCCACAGTGTCTGCTGCAGCGAGAAGGCACGGGCGTTCATCGAAGAGGTGGGCTACAATCGCCTGAAAGTTGCGATTGATCCGGCTGCCATCCTCGTTTACGACTCTCTCGACAGGATGTTTGCCGTCCTCGGGGGACTTGTGCTGCTGGGGCACGGGAGAGATGTAACAGTGGACGCAACGGGCAAGCCGACTTTCTGCAGCCCGGGCCGGGGCCAAATGGACTACCATCGGTACATTGAGTTGCTTCTGCGCCACGGGGTGGACCTGCTTATCATCAAGCACGCCACCGCGAGTCACCTGAAATCAGTCGCCAATTTTCTGCGCAGGACCATTGCGGATGTCCAGGGGAGCAGGTGACGGTGGCCAAGAGCAGCCGGACGGTTGAGCCGATTATCGGAATCACCTGCCAGACGGACCTGGGCGTCCCCGGGGCCGACCCCGTGAAACATTCCGTCAATGCGGCCTACGTGCAGGCAGTCGAGGAATCCGGCGGGACGGCCTTGCTGCTTCCTTGTCTTCGCTCCCGGAAGCGGTACCGGCGGCTCCTGGACTTGCTGGAGGGGCTTTTGGTCACCGGCGGTGCGGACCTGGACCCTCGGTTCTTTCATCAAGAGCCTCGGAACGGCCTCGGGCGGATTGACGCCCCAAGAGACAACCTTGAGGCGGCGATTCTACCCGAGGCTCTGAGGAGAGACCTTCCGATTCTCGGCATCTGCCGCGGTATTCAGTCTCTCAACGTATTCGCGGGCGGCACCCTCTACCAGGACCTGTCCGAGGCGCCGTTTGAATGTATTGCGCACCGCCAGACGGCCCACCGGACCGTCGCCACACATGATGTAATCCTTGAAAAGGACTCGCGCCTTTATGCCATCATGGGACGCAGAGAAATCCGGGTCAACAGCACACATCACCAAGCAATCAAGGACGTCGCACCCGGGTTCGTAGTGACGGGCAGAGCACGGAACGGGGTCATCGAAGCGATTGAACGCGAGGGGGCGCGCTTCTGCATCGGGGTTCAGTGGCACCCGGAGGAGCTTTTTCACGCCGACCCGCCGTCTTGTCGGCTGTTTAAGGCTTTCGTTGAGGCCGCTGGAAGAGCATAGGGGCGTCAGGCAATCGCGGCCGCCTTACGGGACGACGACTTCGCCCATCCCAGCCGCAGGATACCGCATACCCGCACCGAACTTGATGGCCGGGCTGTCAGGCAGGAGCCTGAAGTCGCCTCCGAGCTGGTCAACAAACAACGGCCTCCCCACCTGCCCGCTCCTTTCAAGGCCATGTTCATCATAGAGGCTTCTTAAGTCGGTATAGGGCTTCCATTTCGGCGCATAGAAGTTGTGATCCAGTAATAGCTGGATGCGGCCAGGGTCAACTGAGTGCTCTGCAACTTTTTTCTGCCAATCGGCCTCACTCAAATCGCGGTCATTCGGATGCCGACCGAAAAAGACATTATCCCAGCAAAGGCCGAATTGGGCGACGGTGTTGTACGCCAGGAGGTTATTACGAATCGTTACACCTTTGCAGGTATATACACGGCCCTGCGGCCCGGCTCGCGGCACTTGGCCGCGAATCGAAACTCCGTATTGGTTCCCTACGCACGTGTTGAATGCAACATAGCAGTCGTCCGACTCGGCTATGGCTATGCCTGCGCCCGCCCAATCGCCCTTGTCATTGCCCCCGTTGCCAACGCAAAGGTTGTCGGCAATGACAAAGTCGCTGCTGATTTCGATGAATATCCCCGAGCACGTGTTATCGTAACAATAGCACTGGCGCACTACGCCGGCGGAGTTGTCAATGTCAAACCACATTCCAACCCCGTTGTTACTGAGAGCTTGACTCTCTAACACCTTGACCCCGTGGGATTTGCAGATTTTGAACCCGCCCGCCTCCCACTGCGCGGGGAACCCCTTCACGTTATTGTGCTCGAATCGGCACCTTTCGAGCAGACAGTTTGTACCGCTTCCCCCCAGCCCAAGCTGGCCGTTGTACCGTGTCACGCATCGCCGCATGATGTAATTGCTCCCCCCAACGCCGACTCCCGCCCCATTGGTCCATTCCACAATGCAGTCCTCGAGCATCCACCCGGTGCCTGACATCTGTAACGCGCCCTCCTGGGCTCTATTGGCCGCATACCGAACTGTCAGACCGCGGATATTTGTGTAGGCACCCGCCTTCACTACGACGCTGCGGACACTTGCCTCGATTCGATGCGCCCGGGGCTCAGAATCATCCGGCAACCGGATGTAGAGACTCCGACTGTCTTTCGGGTCAGCAAAAAATGTTCCGGGGGCCATTTCGTCTATCGAGAGAACCGGTATGAGCAACCTGCCAGGCTCAGAGTCCGAGCCGTCCACTATAACCTGTTCACATCGCCCGATAGGCGGGGGAGCACCATGGGCCATGTCTGCTTTCCATCCGCACCACACGTGCGTCCACGGTTCATGCACCCAGATCGGACGGCCGGGGAGCGGCCGCCAATCGGTTATGATGTCTGCGCCGGTTATAACAACCGGTTCATAGCCGTCCTCCTGCAGTGCAGCGGCCTGGATGGTAATCGGCGCCTCCGGTGTCCCCTCGGCCTTCAGAATAATGGACTCCCGATAGATGCCGGCCGCAATCGTCAATGTATCACCCGGCTGGAGCATTGACACCGCTTTGGTCAGCGTCTTCCATGGCGCAGCAACAGTGCCCGGATTGTCATCGGAGGCGGCAGGATGACCTTGCGCGACCCAGTACTGCGTGGCAAATCCGGGAAAGGCCGTTGAAGCCAGCAAGCAGCCGATGACGGCAACTGAACTCAGGAGGTTTCCAACCATTGCAAGACATCCTAACAGGAAGCATCTTGGCCCACTCGAAGTCCATACGCGGGAAGAACGCCTCTGCTTGGGTGTAATGTCCGCTCCTTTTGTGGCGATTCACGCCAATGCAAGCAGGCACGTCAGATGGAGTGCTGTGCTCCACGCGTGTGGGGCGGCCCAGTAGGGCGTAGACGGCTCGGTACCGATAAGCTCGGGCATCAGGCCGGTCGGTGTGGTGTGCTCCTCGCAAAAACGGATGTATTCTCGCGCCTGCTGCACCCATGTACTCACATCAGCGGGGTGCGAGTCAGCGCATTTGTCCGCCAGAAGAAGCAGGCAACGGGCCAGCCACAGGGTATTGACACAACCTATCATTCCGCCGAGGTAATGCTCACCTTCGTATCGAAGTATCCCGCCGGCGGGATGCAGCAAGCGTCGCTGAACGGTCTCGACGGTCGCGAGTGCCATTTCCAACTCCCGGGGCAGTTTCAGGTCCAGCAGCTCAAACGGCCAGATTACGCCCAGGACGGACGAGTCGCACGTTTTATCAACCGTCCCATCAGCCCGCCTCGCGCCAGCGAGCCGCTGTCTCCACAAGCCCCCTGGATTCGGCGACCTGGGCGGATTGGCGAAGCGCTGCGTAGATTGACGCATTTGTGTATGTAAATGTCCCCTCGAATGATTCCCACACATCACAGGCCGAATCGTGCAGGCCATCCCAGGTCAGCCGCGAGAGCAACCCGGCAACACCGCGCTCGATGGTCTTCCACAGCTCGTCACCCATGGCGCTGTCCCCGTCCTGCGTGAGGACCCACCGACTCATCTCCGCGAGGACCGTCGCGCCCTGGTCGAGTTGGTCGAAGCCCTCGCGAAGGCACCACGACGGCCCGAGAGCCCCCCGCGTCCAGTACCTTTGCTCCCACAACCCGTCGGCTCGCTGGGTTCCGGCGCACCATCGGAAGAACGCCTGCGGCATGTCGTTGACTCCCGCCGCCTGCAGGGCATGCACGCACTGGGCCGCATCGCGTGGCCAGCAAAAACCGTATCCTCCCGAACGCTCATATCCCGGGTCGAATTCCGGAGCCGCGACAAACGCCCCGGTCTGCTCATCGTGAAGAAGCTTAATCGCGAGAAGTCCTCGTTCATAGCGGCGCAGTTCCGCCGGATTCAGCCGGACGGGAGGCTGTCTTTGGTCAAGCCATTTTTCCCAGTAAGTCCGGGTCTGCCGCAGAACGGTTTCATACCCCGCATCAAGCACTTGCTGCGCTGCATCATACGCCTGACCCTCCTCCGAATCGAGACCCAGAACCATCCACCGCCGCCGTTTTTCACCCGCGGGGATGGACAAAGCCCACCCGAGAGCAAACGCTACGTCACCGATATCTTGGACTTGCCCGCTCAGCGTCCCACTAAGCATGTGCGCCTTAGGACCTGCGTTCGCGTCGGCCTTCCCACACTGGAATTGGTCGAAGTCACCTGCAGCGGCGACAGCGATATCGCGCCAATACTGCACCACCGCGTGAAGCTTGGGGACGTATCGAACGCTGTTTTTCGTCGGGGCTTCTCCGATGCTCAGGTCCGCATACTGGAAAATTGTCGCGCACAGTGTAGCAGGCCCGAGGTTGACGGCTTCGAAGGCACGGACAACGACATCGGAATCAGGGAGGACAAAATCCGTGATGCTCAGACGCAAGCCGGCCTCCGGCAGCTCCAGCTCGGTCTCAAGAACGTTGGCGCGGTCCACGTACTGCTGGCGCCGCGACCACTCCGCGCCGAACGTCCAGTGGAATGCGCCGCGGCCCGGTTTGCCTACGTAAACAGCAGGCATGCACTCGTGGACGTTCTGGGCAAAGTCGATATTGGGGTAGAAAAGGGCCATAATCTCGCCGCTGAAGCCTGTGGTCACAAGAACGCGGGAGTTGCCGACGACTCCGGAGGGAAGATAGACAGCCATTTACTTGGCCCGGGCTCCTCTCTTGGCCGGTCTCCCGCGCCGCGGCGGGACCACAGCACCTCTGAGCCGCACGGTTTTCTTGTAGACCTGAACGTACTTCTTAGCGGAGGCTCCCCATGAGAAGTCGCATCTCATGCCGTTGACCTGCAGCTTCCTGAACGCTTCCTCGTTCTCATAGAGTTTCAGCGCCCGCTTGACGGCTTTCATCATCGCCGCGCCCGCGTACTCCTCAAAGACGAAGCCGTTGCCCGAGCCTGCCTCTGGGTCATAGTCGTCAATCGTGTCGGCCAGGCCGCCGGTCGCCCTCACGATGGGCACCGCGCCGTACTTGAGCGCGATCATCTGCCCCAATCCGCATGGCTCGTAGCGCGAAGGCATCAGGAAGAAGTCGCTCCCGGCGTAAAGTAAGCGGGCGCGATTCTCCGGGATGAAGTCAATTGTGACGGAGACCTGCTTGGGGTATCGGGCCTGGAGCTGCCGCATCATTTGCTCATATTCCGCGTCGCCCTTTCCCACCGCGACAAACTGCAGTCCGAGCGAAACGAACTCGTCGGCCACCTGCTGCAATATGTCAAGACCTTTTTGTGGCGCCAGCCGCGACAGCAGTCCGACGACCGGCACACGCTTCTTCGGCGACGGTAGTTTGGCCCACCGCCTAAGAGCCTCCTTGGCCTTCTGCTTGCGCCTTACGCTGCGGGGCGTATAAGGCGCGGGGAGGCCTCTGCCGTTGGCTGGATTCCACAAGTCGTAATCAATGCCGTTGAGGATACCGAAAAGCGTGTCAGCTCGCTCTTTGATAGCGTCGTGAAGCCCTTCGCCGTACTCCTTGGTCTGTATTTCCTGCGCGTAACGCTCGCTGACGGTACTGACTGCATCGGCGAACGCGATGCCGCCCTTCATGAAGTTCATCCGTCCGAAGAACTCCAGTTGGTGGTAATTGAAAAGCTCCCATGGCAGGCCCGCCACCTCCATCGCGGGCGGGTCAAATACCCCCTGGTAAGCGAGATTGTGGATGGTATAGAGGGTCGCCGTCCGTGCAATGGCGGGATGATCGGCGTAATCCGTCTTAAGATACACGGGCACCAGCCCGCTCTGCCAGTCGTTGCAATGAATCACATCCGGCGACCAGCCCA
>JALGUK010000384.1 GCA_029820875.1 Candidatus Zipacnadia bacterium | reverse complement strand
TCCGAAACTACCTCCGCCGCTTTGCGGTAAAAGGCAGCGCCGTTTCTTTCAATCCGTTCCGCCATCTCGAGTACTTCGTCTGCGTTGAAAGTCACACTCATCATACTCCTCCTTTTGTTTGTTAGTAGCCGAAAATGATGCTCCTCCACAAGCCATCGTACAAATTGCCTCCGCTCCCAATACTCCAACTAGGCCTTGTCATTCTGAGGCGCAAAGCGCCGAAGAATCTCGTCGTTGCACCTGCTGCGACACCAGAACAGCGAGATTCTTCGCACCCTCCAGGTGCTCAGAATGACACATGTAGAGAAAGTCTCGTCACAAAACAGGCCTAGTCACAGGCCGAACCATCGCTTCGTTTATTGCAACGGCTCTTGCTGCAAGCTCGACAACCCGCGAAGGGTTGCTCCGGTCATCTGCATTTATGCTATCGCCGTTGGCTTGCACAGGGGTCCAAAGCATTTCCTATTCCGGCTCCGCAGAGCCGGACCAAGCCACCATGGCACGCTGGGGGACCACAACAATCCCGCCCTCTGTGACTGTAAAACGTTTTCGGTCTCGCTCGGGGTTCCCTCCGATCTCCACGCCGTCGGGGATTTTCACGTTCTCATCCACAATCACGCGGTACAACTTAGCCCCCCGACATATCTCGGCATTGTCCATAATAATGCATTCAACCGATTCAGCATCCCGATGAAGATACACGCCGGGGGAAAGAAGCGATTTCAGAACCTTGGCGCCTGAGACGATACAACCTTCGGAGAGCAAGGATTGCTTCACCCAGCCCAGGTCGGGATGGACTGTCTTGGCCGGTGGATACTGGGCACGGTAAGTATAGATGGGCCATTCACGGTCATACATATCCAGCTCAGGGATGGTATTAGCGAGGTCCATATTGGCCTGCCAGTAGCTGTCAATGGTTCCGATGTCACGCCAATAGGCCGGTTTCCCGGTACGAGGGTCCACGAAGTTATAAGCATAGACCGCCTCGTTCTCGGCCACCAGGCGGGGGATGACATCGCGTCCGAAGTCGTGGCTTGTATCGCTGGTGGCGTCCTTGCAGACACTGGTCACGAGTGTCTCCGTATTCCACACATAGACACCCATGTTAGCCAGACAATGGTCGGGATCGCCCGGGACCGTCGGAGGCTCCTCGGGCTTCTCCTGGAAGTCCACGACCTGCCACGATTCGTCAACGGTAAGCACACCCAGCTCCCGGGCCCTTTCCCGAGGCACCTTGACACATGCTATCGTAAGCTCGGCCCCGCGGGATTCGTGGAAGGCCAGCATCCGGCTGTAGTCCATCTTGTAAGCATGGTCCCCCGATAGCAAGTCAGCCGCGATGCGCTGGGGAGGTACTGTGGTTATGTACTCGCCCAACTCGTCGCACAACATCGGCATCCACCCGCGGCGAATATGGTGGTTTAGAGATGTGTTGCCGCCGAAACGCACCGCGGGCTTGGCCCTGCGCTGCGTGAGGGGATAAAGCCGCATACCCTGTCCGCCGGCCATCACCATCGCCAAACTGCGGCGCATTAAAGCGGGTATGTCCACCTGCTCAGTCAACTTTAGCATCCTCCGGGGGCGGTGTTGAAGGCGGCTCGATGTTCCGTTTACGGCAGGCATTTGCGAGAGCGGAGAGCAACTCGGACAGGTCGGATGATTTGACCACGTACGCCTCGGCGGCCCACGTCATGAAGTCCTGTTTGAAGTTGGCGTAAGCGGTATTAAGAATCACAGGCAATTGACGGTCTATGTCCAACAGCCGGCTGAGAGCCTCCACACCATCCATGCCCGGCATGGCAATGTCCAGAACCACAGCATCCACCGTCTGAGTTGAAACGGTTTCTATCGCCTCAGAACCGTTGGAAGCCAGGAGGACATCATAGCCCTCCGCCTCCAATTCTTGTTTGTAAAGCAGTCGCTGATTCTGATCGTCATCAACCACCAGGACGGTCGGCATCTGCATCCTCTCCTTGAACGGGTTCCGCCGCGAGGTCCTGTGCACCTGAAGCGCTTAAGTCCGTGAATTTGATGCGGAAGGTGGTGCCGGCTCCTAACTTTGAGGAGACGGAAATCCTGCCTCCGAGGTCCGTGACGATTTGTTGGATCATCGCCAGTCCAAGGCCAGTGCCGGATGATTTGGTAGTGTAGAACGGTTCGAAAACATCGTCCAATTCCGCCTCTGGAATGCCGCAGCCTGTGTCAGCGACCCAAAGCTGTGTAACCCCATCAATGCACCCTGCCCCCACTGTAAGCGTCCCGCCATCGGGCATTGCCTCGATTGCATTTTTAAACAGGTTGATTAGGACTTGCCTGAACAGCGTTTCGTCCAATGAAACTACAATGGGTTCCTGGTCCAGCTCCAAGCGAGTACGAATGTTAGCCGCTTGAATTTCATCAGCCAGAACCCCAAGAGTGTTGGTAATCAGCTCACGCAAGTCGACCGGCGCCAATTGCGGCGCCCGCGGCTTGGTGAAATCGAGCAGGTCCGCCACTATTCGCTCGAGTTGCTGCACCTCGTCCACAATGATTTGGGCGTTCCGGGCGTTCCGTTCCACGTTATCAGGGTTACGAACGATCGAGCGCGCGAATCCCCCCACTGTTGAAAGCGGATTGCGGATCTCATGGGCCACAATGGCTGTAACTTTTCCGATTGCCGCCAATTTCTCAGTACGGACCTGCTGTTGATGGGCCTCCTTGAGCTGCCGATACGCTTCGTCAAGCTCCGTGGCACGCTCTTTTGCCTCCTGATACATTCGAGCGCTGTCAATAGCCAGAGCCGCTTGGTCGGCAAGAACGGTCAGGAGCTGGATATCCGCACGCCCAATCGGCTCGAGGGTAATGAAGTTATCCGCGATAGCTGCGCCGATCGTCTTCCCCTTAGCCACCAGAGGGGCTACAACAAACTCATTGACGCCGAGCATATCCCGCAACTCGTCACTGACCCGCGGATCGCTAGCGGCATCCTCGACCAAAACTGTTCGCCTGTGAGCAATCGCCCACATGGGCAGCAACTCGGTTTGCGACAGAGGCATCGTCAGCCGCTCAACGATGTGGAAAAGCGGTCTTTCTTCCGGCGGTGGAAGCTGATCGTAGTCGGCGAGGAAGTCTTCCATTGTCCGGTGCTGGTTAGCCAATTTCGACCAGATTGTCGCGGCTTGTTCCCTGCTCTCGGGACCGACAGCCATCACAGCTCGCAGAACACCCTCCCGCTCGTCGGCCAGCAACAGCACCGCACGATTGAACCCCAATCCTACGGCACCCCCTGCCGTCATCCCGGTCAAAATGGCATGAAGCAACCGCGGCAGTTCGAGCTGACCCAACATCGCGCGTGTAATCTCCTGCAAGATTTTGCGCTCGTACAGCTCGCGGTGCCGTTCGGTGACGTCTTCAATGGTCAGAAGTAGACAACGCTCACCGTTGCTGCCGTTACAAGGGTCCACTCGGATGTTTACGATACGCTCACCGTGGTCCGGGGTCGACTGGCGATATCCGGTCCATCGGATGCGCTCCCCGGTGCGCAAAGTCGCCAGAAGTGCCTCCCTCAATCCGGCGCCCTCGAGAAGGTCGGTCGGAAACACCTCTTCGAGTGGCTTGCCCTGTAGCTCCTCTGCGCTGAGGCCCCTGGTAAGGTAGTAGGCCGGGTTGGCCCAGATGATTCGCAGGTTTGCATCCAGAACCAGGAGCTTTATGGGAAGCGCATCGAGGACGTTTTGCGCCCACTGCCGCAATTGCCGGATTTCCCGGTGCACAGCGTCAATGCGTCCGCTGAGGTCCTCGGGGGAAGACTCGCCTGCGACTGGTTGTTGTTCAACGTCGCGCTCCATTACCCTCGCCGATGGTCCATAATAGATAATTTCTTCAGCCGCCTCCGTTCCTATTCTCCACCAAGCGCCCGAATCCTTGGTCACTGCAAGACGCGTTCCGACTTGTATACCCGGATTTCAAACCAACTTG
>JALGUK010000383.1 GCA_029820875.1 Candidatus Zipacnadia bacterium | reverse complement strand
CCCCTGGTATTCGCTGTGCAAAGAGATAGGCCCGTCAAACTTGATTTGCTTCAAGTATGTGAAGACCTCCCGCCACGGGACCATTCCATCCCGAAGCGGCAGCATCTTGTTCACCCAGGTAACTTCGCCCGTCTTTTCATCCCTCTGCTGGAAGTAGCCCATAGACTTGACCGCCATAATCGAAATCCACGGGCTGAGCAGGTCCATCCCTATCTTCCACCCGGAGCGTGCCCCCTCGTTGACCATGTGCCCGGGGTCAATGTACGCGCCCAACGCATCCGGGTCGCGCCCCTCGAGCAGCAGATAGACCATCTCCCCGCTCGCCGTCATGAAGTCTCCTGAATGCACATGTAGGCATCCCTTTACGCCGTAGCGCTTCATCAGCTCTTCGATGCCCTCAAGGTCCTGCCTCACCTTGTCCAGGCCTTTTTTGACCGTCCCGAAGCCCTCGTACATCCAGTAGCCGAGTTTCAGGAGCCGGACATCGTTGTCGGCGGCGGTGCGTACTACATCTTCGGCGTAGGGTTGGTCGGCACGGGTGATGTCGGTGGTGAGCATCGGTACGCTCAGTCCCTTGCTGCGCAGAAGCTTCAGCGCTCCCGGAAGCTCCTTGGCCGCGTTTTCCGGCAGGATGTGCCCATTCGCGCGAACTGTAAGGTCCACACCATCAAACCCGATGCTTTTAATCACATCGCCGGCCTTGTCAACGTCGTACACCTGCAGCATCTTGGAGAACATGATGAATTGCACTTTGTCAGCCTCCGGAAAAGGGGAAAATGGCTTTCAAAACGAACTATCTTCATAATTCCACACGCGCCTGGTCAGACCTGCGAGAAAATTACGCCGAGTAGGGAGACAATGCAAAAAGTGAAACATCTCTTCATAATCTCCGTTGCGGCGAGCGTCATGATATCCTCTTTTCTTCACACTGTGACAGTTGGCCAAGCCGCTGATGCAGGAGGTCGAGCCGCAATGAGCGATGGAATCGCCAAAGTCTCGCGAAGAGTGTATATCCGCTCTCCCCACGAGGGCGTTTCGGCGATGCTCGGCGTCACTTATGTAGGGAACGGTTTGCGGCGGATGGAGGTCCTGACTGACCAGTCCAAAAGCGATTGGCCTGAGAACTTCATGGTGCGCTACTCCGAGGATAACGGGAAAACCTGGACACAGTGGAGCCCACTGCCCGAGCGCAAGAAGCGGCAGGGCGATACACTCATGGAGGTGCTGGAGTTTGCCTTCGGCTACGACCCCGTCTCACAGCGGACCATCAGGGCGGTGTTCAATCGCGTTTATGTGGGCGGGGGATATCATGACCATACGTCATACCAGCTTTCTCAGGACGACGGGCGCACATGGTCAGAGCCGCGGATGTTCCGCTACGAAGACGGGCCTGAGTTCGACCCGAACAACTGGGCGGCCGAGGAATACCTGAAGAGCAACTGCCTTTACGGCGGTTACAACATTATCGCCTTGAAAAATGGCACGATTCTGTACCCGGGATGCCTGAGGGTTCAGCATATCAATGAGAAGGGGCAACAGGAGAATGTAACGGGCGTGCGGTGTTGGATAGGCCGGTGGAACCAACAAACCCAAGACTACGACTGGACCGTGTCAGAGCCGGTCGCCGTCTCGCTCAGCATATCTTCCCGAGGCCTGATGGAACCTTGCCTGGCTGAGTTGCAAAACGGCAACATCCTGATGGAGATGCGGGGCTCAAATACCTCTACTACTCCCGGCCGCAGGTGGATTTCCGTCTCACGCGACGGCGGGCATACATGGAGTGAGGTAACCGACCTCAGGTACGACGACGGGGAGCAGTTCTACGCTCCCTCGAGCATGGCAAGGATACTCCGCAGCAGCCGGACGGGGAAGCTTTACTGGATTGGCAACATCTGCCAGCAACCTCCCAGCGGGAACTCGCCTCGCTATCCGCTGTACATCGCCGAAATCGACGAAAACAGGGTCGCCCTCAAGCGCGATACGTTGACGGTTATTGACGACCGTGACCCGCAAAGGGATTCGCCGTTGTTGCAGCTATCCAACTTCAGTGCGTTCGAGAACCGGCAGACCAAGGCTATCGAAATCTATCTGACTCGCTTAGGCCAGCGGGGTGGGGCGCAGTTCGGTCCCGAATTCTGGACGGCTGACGTCTATAGATACGTTCTGCGTTTGAAGCGTGCCCCAAAGCGAGGTGATTCATGAATCGCTCCACGCACGCACTCGCGGCAGTACTTGAACGCTCACAGGCTGATACGCGCCCGCAAAACACATTTCACGAGGAGGTAATCATCTTGATGTTCCTGCGAGGTGCCGTCGTTGTTCTCACGTTGTTGGTAGTTATGAGGCGTTTCCGTGTGTGACCAAGCTCGCAAACGGCGACCTGCTTTGTGTCTTCTACGCGGGCTACGGTCATGTGTCCATGCCCAACGCGAATCTGCCCAGGGGAGGGCGCGTAGCGGGTGTACGTTCCACCGACGGCGGGAAGACCTGGAGCGCTCCCTTCACCGTTGTGGACACGCGTCTGGACGACCGCGACCCCTCCGTTGTGCAGCTTTCCGACGGGGCGGCTGCTGTGCAATTTCTTCGCATACCGCGGGCCGAAGGGAATGGGCCGCTGGTGCCAGCTCATGGTGGCCGAATCCAAGGACAACGGACAGACCTGGTCCAATGCCTGGCCCGTCTATTCCTACTTCACCGAGGCGGCGGCGACATCCGCCCCCATCCTGGAACTTGACAACGGCGACCTGCTGATGCCCATCTACGGCTTCAACCGCGGCGAGTCAAGAGCGCAGTATGCTTCCGGCGTGATCCGGTCCACCGACGGCGGCCGGACCTGGGGCGACTATGTCATGATAGATGACGACCCCGCTCACAAAGCCTGCGAGCCGGCGCTCTGTAAACTGTCGGACGGGCGGA
>JALGUK010000382.1 GCA_029820875.1 Candidatus Zipacnadia bacterium | reverse complement strand
AGCGGCTTCTCGTGCTTCTGCCAGCCGCCGATCTCCTTGAAGAACTGCGGATGAAGCTCCTGGAAGGTCTGCGGCTTCCTGGTGAGCTGCTGCTTGAGCCACTGGATGGCGGAGGCCTCGTCGGTGACGAACAGTTGGAGCTGCAGGACGTCACCAACCTTCCTGCGCTTCTTCTCGTACTCGGCCACCTGCTCGTCCAGGAAGTACATCCCGTCGCGCTCCGGGAAGCGCTTGAGACCGTCGTAGAACTCCGCCGCGGAGAGCGGCACAGTCACGCCACGCTGGACGTGAAACGCTACCATGCGGTCGAAGAGGAGATAGTTTTGCCTTTCGGCAACTATCTCCAGTCGCGAGTCCTGAGTCCTGAGTCCTGAGTCCGTTTGACCCGCGCCCCGTGGCCCTCGACCCGTGACTACGGTAACGGGAAGTTGCCGTAAGTGCGTGTGGACGAAGTCCCATGCCCCTTCCTCGGTGCCGGCCGTGAGTCTGAACCGCTCTTCCATGCCGCAGTTGGGTTTGTACGCCGAAATGATCAAATCCTGCTTGACGGCCGACGCCGAGGTGACCTGCTTGAACGAACCCTGTTTCTTGTCCAGCGTCCGTACGTCGGCAATGACGAAGCCGGCCGTTTGCAGTGCCTCTTGGATGCTGTTCCATACGCTGTTCCTGGAGTTATGAAACTCCACCGTCACCCAGTGGCCCGGCTTGAGCACGCGGTAGTATTCCTTGAAGCATTCGGTCATCAGCCGCTGGTATTCGGGCAGCCCCTTGCCCTGTACCTCGTTGGTGATGGCCTCCGGCTTGTTATTGGTGAAGACCTTCAGCCAGGCCTCCCAGAGGAAGTTCAGCTCGGAATACATCAGGTTGCCGCCGAAGGGTGGGTCGGTGAAGATGTAGTCGACGGATTGGTCTCCTGAATTCAATATCGAAGCATCGAGTGTAGTCACAATGCTTGCGGAATTGGGCTGATAGTTACCGAACGCTCGCGTGAGTCGATTAATTTTCTCTGGGAAAGCATATTCTGGAGAGACCTCAGAAATCTGGGAACCAACGTATAATGTTCCGCTCAAGTTTCTGTTATTTTGCGAATAATGATGTGGCGAATATCTGTTCAATAAAGAGAAACCTATGATCCACTGCTCAAAGAGAAATCGAAGAAATGACTTGGTGCGTTGGTGTGAGTGTGTAGCCGTCATCGAAATCAGTGCTCCCAACACCCACAAGTTCCGCTTCGTATAAAAATGGTGCACGTGGGTGAGGCCAATGTCATCGTTGCGGCGAGACTCTTCGCCCTCCGGCATTCGGTCGGTTGGGAACCAGTAGGGAATATCCAGCTGCTCGATCTTCTCAATCAGCGCAAGGTCAAAGACATCGGGCTCCTTCTCGAAGCGCTTGTTGCCGATGCTGTAGTTGACGAGCACAGGCACCTGCTTGGCCTGGCGGATGGTCTGGCCGATGGCCTTGTCGTACCTGGTTACCCACGCGCGGTCCATATTGCGCTTGGTCAGCATCGCCCCGCAGTGCGGGCAGTGAAATTCGTTGTGCACCATGCCCGCTTCCTTGTCAACCGCCGCTTCCCAGAAGACCACCTCATGTGTGCATTCCGGGCAGACGAAGACATCCGACCAGACGGTGTAGTTAATTCGACCCCAGGTGGGGCCAGTGCCGAGTGCTGAGGGCTGAGAGCTGAGTAAAGAACGGATTTCCTCAACGGTTTTACAGGCTCTCAGCTTTTCCGCCCACTCATCGCTCAGTCCTCGTTGCCCAGTCCCTGGGGACGCTGTGTGCAGCGTCCTATACATCCAGCCGCATTCTTCTTCGACCTCCTTCAGGATGCGTTTCGCTTCGCGCTCGAACGCCTGCACATCCACCGGCGTGTTGTAGTTGTAGGCGATGAATGTGGCCGCAGGCGACAGGTCGTTGAGGACGGCACGCCGGGCGCCGAGCTTGGAAAAGGGCACCCAGACAGTCTTGCCGTCTTCATCCATTTCCTGCCGGTAGATGAAGCCGCTGTCATCCACCCTGTAGCCCAACGACTCCACAGTCTTGCGGTCGCCGCAGAGCTGGGCCGCAACGCCGGTCATCCCCGTTCCACAGAAGCCGTCGAAGACCACGTCGCCCGGCTCGGTATAGTGCAGGATGTAGCGCATGATCGCCTTGTGCGGCACCTTGGTGTGGTAGGAGTGCGCGTTGTAGATGGGGTCGTTCTTACCCTCGCTCACGTCCGCCGCGAACGGCTCGCGATGGTAGCGTTGAGCGTTGAGTGCTGAGCTTTGAGTTGCTTCTGCTTCTGACTCAATGCTCAAGGCTTTCCGCTCAGCACTCCAGTGAGCGATGAAATCGCGAACGAACGGATTCGGGCACGCCGTGTAATAGGGTGGATCGGACAGGTTCAGGATGTCATCGATCTCACCGTGCGGGAAGCCGACCTCGTCCTTCCAGCGCTGGAGCAGGTCCTTGCTTGAATCGGCATGGCGCATGCGCTCGGCGAGCTCGCGGAGACGCGCATCATCTCCCATCGGCCACTTCTCG
>JALGUK010000381.1 GCA_029820875.1 Candidatus Zipacnadia bacterium | reverse complement strand
TGCGTACCGCTTCGGGAGGCTTATCGGCCTCGTTCAGCCGTTCCTTTATCGCGCCGTCCCGGTTGTAACACGGGTAGTCGTTGCGGATTACCCCGAACTGGCGCAGAAGCAGGAGCTTACCGTCCGCGTACTGAGGCGCGAGGAAGAGCGATTCCAGGCGACACTGGAACAGGGCATGCACCTGTTTGAGAAAGTCGCGGCCCGGCTTGCCGAAAAGAATGAAACGGTGTTCCCCGGCGCCGATGCCTTCACTCTTTATGACACCTACGGCTTCCCACTGGATATGACAGTTGAGCTTGCGGCTGAGCGCGGCCTGAGCGTGGACCAGGCGGGGTTTGAGTCCGCCATGGCCCAGCAGCGCGCTCGAAGTCAGGTGGGGCCTATCGGGCTGGAGGGAGCTGAGGCGGCGTTGGACTTGAGCGATGTTCCTCCCACGCAATTCGTCGGTTACGATACTATTGACGTGATGGGACGTGTCGCGGCGATTCTCGTCGAAGACCGGCGTGCCGATTGGAGAACGCGCCCGAGTCGCCCTTGACCGGACGCCCTTTTACGCCGAAAAGGGCGGTCAGGTGGGGGACAAGGGACAGCTATGTTGGGATGAAGGCTTGATGGAGGTCACCGACGCCCAGTGGATTGGTGACCGCATAGTCCTCCACATCGGCGAGGTCAAGCGCGGCTCGCTCAGGCTCGGCGATGAGGTCAATGCCCGTGTGAACGAATCGCTGCGCCGTGCCACTGAGCGCAACCACACCGCGACGCATCTCATCCATGCCGCTCTGCGCCGTGTCCTCGGAGACCACGTCAGCCAGGCCGGTTCGGTTGTGGACCCGTACCGCCTCCGCTTCGACTTCACCCACTTCGAAGCGCTGACCGATGAACAGATCACCCAAGTCGAGGACATCGCCAACGAGCAAGTGCTTTTGGATAAGCAAGTGGAGAAGATAATTACCGACCTTGACACCGCACTTTCGATGGGCGCGATTGCCCTCTTCGACGAGAAGTACGGTGAGACGGTGCGGGTTGTGCGTGTACCCGACTACAGTATGGAGCTGTGTGGCGGGACCCATGTGCGGCGCACCGGCGAAATCGGCGTCATCCGCATCATATCGGAAAGCAGCGTAGCCGCCGGGACGCGGCGCATCGAGGCTCTCACCGGTATGGGGGCGTTCGAGCACCTTCGCCGCCGCGAGAAAACCCTTCTTTTGGCGGCCAGCCGCTTGAGTGCGGCCCCGGAGGATGTGCCCGAGCGCGTTGAAGCGGCCCTCAACGCAATTCGCGAGGCCGAAAAGCGCATCGCTGAGGCCCGGCGGCAGGCCGGCGCGGCGAGCCTGGATGAACTCCTGTCGAAGAAGGTCGAGATCGGCGGAGTGCCGCTTGTGGCTACCGCTGTTGATGGAGCCGACGCGGACACTCTCCGAGCGCTTGCGGACAGGGTTGTCGAGAAACTGCGCTCAGGCGCGGTGCTGCTTGGGACGGCCGATGAGGGGAAGGTTATTCTGGTCGCCAAGGCGTCCAAGGACCTTGTGGAGCGCGGCTTCCATGCGGGAAATCTTGTGAAGGAGGCCGCGGTGGCCTGTGGCGGGGGCGGAGGAGGCAGACCCGACTTCGCACAAGCAGGCGGCAAGCATCCCGAGAAGCTGCAAGAGGCGCTCGAAAAAGGAAAGGAAGCGTTTGCCGAGCAAATCGGGGCTTCGTAGAGGCTGCGCCTGAGGAGTTGACCGGCGAGGAGCCTTGCAGCAAACGTTTCGTCCGGCACTATTACTGTCTTCTGGGTGGAGTAAGCTGTCCCGAGGATAGGGGCAGCAACAGATAAAATGCCCCGCATTCTCGGTATAGACTACGGCGAAAGACGTATTGGAGTGGCGATCTCCGACTCGTCCGGGATGGTTGCGACGCCGCTGCGTGTCGTGGATGTGGGCGATGGCCGGGAGCTTGATGAGTTGGCCCGTATCGCATCGCAGGAGAGAGTCGAGCTGGTCGTGGTCGGCCTCCCGCGGCGGCTTGCCGGCGACGAAGGCCCTGCGGCGGAGCAGGTCCGCGAGTTTGTAGCAGTGCTCTCCGAGAGAGTGTCAGTCCCCGTCGTGACATGGGACGAGCGCATGACGACCGCCCAGGCCGAGCGGGCCATGCTCGCCGGTGGTGTGCGCCGTAGGCAGCGCCGTGGCCGGATTGATAAGGTGGCAGCGGCCTTGGTGCTGCAAAGCTACCTTGATGCGCAGCGCCCGATAGGGGATGAGGACGAGTGAAGTCCTGGCAGAAGCTGCTGCTCGGCTGCGGCGTACTTTTTGTGCTTACGATGGCGCTTGGGATGGTGCTCCTGGCCCGTTGGGTGGCCTCTTACGGCAAGGAGCCGAAGGTCTTCGAGACAATGCAGCAGCCCGGCGGGGTTGCAACGCGGTTAACGTATCACCGCAGCGCCGAGGCGGTCGCCCTCTCACCGGACGGTACGGGAATAGCATGGATGAGCATGATTCAAAGCCCGATTGACGCGATTGGGCCGATGCTACGACTCGGTGTCTCAATGCGCGGCACCAGGGACCGGCAGAAAGTGTTCGAGGCCGTCCTGAAAAGCGGGATGCTCGGGCAACTGAGCCTGATGGACTCAGATGGGTGCAACAAGCGGGTGCTTCCGGCCGGGCCGGTCATCCCTGGGCCAATGTTTCCGTCATGGTCATCGGACGGTGGTAAGCTCGCTTACACGGGATTGAGCGGCGGCTCGACGCCGGAGGATGCTCGGCCGGACATATGGGTCTACGATATTGCCGCCCGCAAGGCCTGGCAGGCCACCTCCGGCGGCGGTGATATTCCTCTTTTTTCTCCGGACGGCGAATGGCTCGCCTACATCCGCGCCGACCTCAAGAAGAAGTCCGCCTCTGCGCACCTTTGGGCTTGCCGCAGTGACGGCTCCGATGCCCGCCAGCTCACCGACATACCTACGATGCCTTTGCCGTTTGCGAAGGACTGGTCCCCCGATTCCAAGCGCCTGGTGTTTATATCTTACCGGAAGCGCGAAGGAGCGGACAGCTCCACCCAAACTGCACT
>JALGUK010000380.1 GCA_029820875.1 Candidatus Zipacnadia bacterium | reverse complement strand
GTCGCCTTCTGGGGCACCATCCTCGGGCTGATATTCATGGGAGTGTGGCTGAGCTACTCAGGGATGTCATGGTTTGTAGCGGTCTACTTTCTGGCCCTGGCGTTCATTCTGTTCATCGGCTTGACGCGTATCGTTGCCGAGAGCGGGATGGCCGAGGCGGTCGCGGCGGCTATCGCGCCGCCGATGGTCGTCTCGGAGCTGGGAGCCAGGACGGTGGGAGCACGCGGAATTGTCGGCCTCGCGTTGACTTACGCCTGGTGCTCGGATATCCGCACCTACGTGATGGCATCGGCCGCTAACAGCTTGAAAATCGTGGAAAGAATACGCCACGGCAAGCGGCGGATATTCGGGGCGATGTTCCTGGCGATTCTGGTGGCGATTGCCTCCTCGATGTATATCACCCTCAAGTGGGGATATGAAGAGGGCGGGCTGACGATGAACAACTGGTTCTTCCGCGGCGGGCCGATGGGATGCTATAGTTGGGCCGCCCATGCAATTGTCACCCGCCCGGGCACAAATTGGGCTGGTGTGGGCCTGGTGGCTGCTGGGGCGGTGACCATGGTAATCCTCGCCTGGCTGACTTGCTTCATCGCCTGGCTGCTGAAGGCGGCCATTCTCCACTACGGAGGCCTTAAAATTTACCAGCGCTTGCGGCCGGTCTTCCTGGGCCTGATTCTCGGCCAGTTTACCTGTAACGGCTTCTGGCTGATTGTGGACCACTTCACCGGGAGAACCGGTAACCAAATCTTCTGGATTTAGCGGCACATGCTATTGTACCCAACCTCCTCTACCGGGGAGGACAAGCAGTCTATGGCATGGAATCCGCTATACTGGCTCATGTAGGACGGAAAAGCGGGAGAAAAGCGGGAGGTTAGGCGTTTGCTGAAACGCTTTGCGTTCATATACTCGCCCGCGCATATGACTTTGATGGCAGCGGTTGTGGCTGCCCTTGTTCTCTGTGGGCATGTTCACGCGGCCAAGGTGTTCGGACCAGGCCGGGTGAGCAAAACAACCCTGGACAACGGTGTAAGCGTGGTGGTCAAGGAAGCACACTTCGCCCCACTGGTGTCAGTCAGCGTGATGATACGCGCAGGCAGAATAACCGAGCATGACGGCATCTACGGAGCAAGCCACTTCCTCGAACACCTCCTCTTTGAGAGCGATGGCGGCCGGCAGCCTCTGGGCAGGCGGATTGAGGGGATTGGGGGACACATCAACGCAACGACGGAACGGGATTGGACACGGGTGTGGTGTGTGGTGGCGACGCCATTTTTCCAGGACGCACTCCAAGCATTGGCAGACGCCTTGATTGGCGTTGAGGTGAAGGAAGACGCGGTCGAGCAGGAGCGGAAGGTGATTCTGGAGGAGATTGCTATGGCGGAGGACCGCGACCTTGCCGCAATCCTTCGGCGGATGTTGTGGACCAACGCCTACAAGACGCACCCATACGGCGGCCCGATTCCCGGCACGCCCGCGGACGTCCGAGCGCTTACGGCGGAAGCCCTCCAGGAGTATTATGACCGCATCTATGTGGGCGTCAACACCGCAGTGGTGATTGTCGGCGATGTCTCTGCCGATGAGGCGCGGCGCCAGGTGCAACGAGCGTTCGGAGATATGCCGCGCGGGACGCCTCCAGACCTGAACTTCCCGGAGGACCCGCCCCCAGACACAGTCATTCGGGTGACGCAGAAGCGCGCGATTCCGAGCGTGCTCATTGGGATAGCCTTCCGCGCGCCAGGAATAGCCAACAAAGAAGAAGTCTGCGCGATGGATGTCATCTACACGTTTTTGGGCGAGGGACCTCACTGCAGGTTGATACAGCGGCTTGCCAACGAAGAAGGCGTCGCTTTCCCGATATCAACAGGCGGCTTCTGCTCGTACCTTACGCAGCGGGACCCAGGGCTTTTCATCGTAATGGCGGGGACCAGTCCCGAGAATGCCGGCAAGGCCCGAAGGAGCATCCTGCGCGAGATTCGCCGGTTGGCCCGGGAGCCTCTGAGCGACGACGAGTTGGCACGCGCAAAGCGTCTGTTGCGCAGCAGTTACGCCTTCGGCAATGAGACCTATCAGGACCAAGCATTCAGTCTTGGGTTTTACGAGGCGATTGATACGTACCGGTTTGCTCTCGACTACGAGAACGCCGTGATGGCGGTCACTCCGGAGCAGGTCCTCCGGACGGCCCGCAAGTACCTCGCATCCGACAATTACGTGCTCGCCACCGTCGAACCATACAACGCTGCAGGCAGCGATTGAAACTTACGAGGAGCCAACAAGTGAGCCGTCTGAGACCGACACCCGTGCGAATTTTTTTGTGTGCCCTTCTCGCGGTGCTGACATGTCTTTACACCTTACCGGCCTGGGCGGGCGGCGCCGACCGGCTGGGTGAGGCGCAAAGGGTTGTACTTCCTAACAATATGGTCATACTGGCGGCGCAGAACGACACATCCGACATCGCCGGCGTTCAGCTTTTTCTGCGCGTGGATGCTTGCCGTGAACCGATGGGCCGCGAAGGTATTCGCGCGGTGCTTCAGTTTCTGATTCTCTCGGCCCTGAAGAAGAATGCAGAGCAGACGCCTGCGCTGGAGCCGCTTCAGCAAGACCTCGATGTCGGTGGCGTACTCGACGCGGCGACCGACGCCGAATATGTCGAGTTCGCGGCCGTCGAAACCAGCCAGGTCCTGCCCGAGACGCTCGCTCAGTTGCGGAATGTTTTCGAGCTTGGCATTACCTCGGAGGCTCTTGAAAGGGCGAAAGAGGCCACCCTTAAAGCATTGGAGCGTCGCAAGTCTGATGCCGCTGAGCATTCCTATCGGCTCTTCCGCGAGGCGCTCAACCGCGGCGGCCAGCCTGCCCGCTCTCCCCTGGGGGCGCCGGAGTCGGTTAGCGCATTGACGGTGGACCAGGCCGCGAAGTTCCACCGGCGCTGGTACGTGCCTGCAAACGCCGTGGTTGCGATTGTGTCGCCGCTGAAGCCGGCGCAGGCAATTCGCTTGGCCACCGAGGCGTTCGCAGGTATTCCGGCGGGGAAAAAGGCCGGAACCTGGCGCCCCGGGCCGAAACCTGGAAACCCTTGCCGGATACGCGTTGAAGGCAGCCCGTGGATATCAACCGCCTCAATGGTCGTCGGCTGGCCCGCGCCCGGGCTGGGTGACCCGGATCACGGGGTAGCCGTGGTAGTGGCGGCACTGTTGGGGGAGGGCGAGCAGTCCCGCCTAGCACAAGACAGGGCGCTTAGACGAAGTCGCGCCCTTAATTTCGCTCCAACGCTCCAGGACAGGAAGCCGACGACGATTCTTTCGGGGATAGGCAGTGAGGGCCATATCGCAGTCTATACCGACGCGGCGTTGTGGGCCATTGACGATGTTAAGAACCATATCGCCGAGCAGTTTGAACGCCTGAA
>JALGUK010000379.1 GCA_029820875.1 Candidatus Zipacnadia bacterium | reverse complement strand
TCCGGACTGTTGCGCATGGAATGCGTGTTGTCAATGACGAACTGGGGATGATGCCAGTCAATCAGGGAATGGTAAAACCCCACCCGAATGCCCTCCGCCCGGAAGGCCTCGACCATCGGGCGCAGCAGGTCGCGCCCGTAAGGCGTATTGGTGGCCTTATAATCGGTCAGTTGGCTGTCCCACAGGCAGAAGCCCTCGTGGTGCTTGGTCGTGATGACGAAGTACTTCATTCCGGCATCCGCAGCTGCCTTCGCCCATAGCTTCGGGTCGTAAAGATCAGGGTCGAAGTGCTTGAAGTACTTGTTGTCGTACACGTCGTCGGGAATCTCCTCACGCTGTTTGACCCATTCGTGCCGCGCAGCCAGCGCATACAATCCCCAGTGAATGAACATACCGAAGCGACTCTCGATAAACCAGCTCATGTCCGCACCGGACTGTGTGCCCATTGTTTCCCCCTCCGTCTGATGTTGATAAGCGGCGCATCGTCGCCTTCGACGTTGCAGAAGGACAATCCTCCTTGACGAAAAATCACACAGATTCTCACAGCCAGCGTTTCAGCCACTTGATGATTTCCGCCCGCATGGCAGCGGTCTCGACGTGTCCGACGCCGTACCGCACCAGCCTCCACGCCTCGCGCGCACCCGCGGCGGCATAGACCTCGCGGAGGGCGGCGTCAATCCTGTCCAAGCCCGCAGGTGGAGTGAGCTTGTCATATTCACCCGCAAGGCTGATGTGCGGCCTGGGCGCGATGAGGGCGTTGATGTCGGCGGTTGTGAAGTGCTTCAGCAGGCCGGGGACATAGTAATAAATCCCGTGGCCGTCCAGCCCGCGCGTCTCAAGCAGGGCCTGGTAGTCGGTCAGGCAGCAGATGTCCACGCACACCTTGAGCTGCGGCTCCAACGCAGCGGCCCACCAGGCCATGGTACTGCCCATGGACATGCCCATTGTCGCAATCCGGTTCGCGTCCACGTCCGGGCGGCCGGCGAGGTAATCCACCGCACGGAGGCTGTCATAGACCATCATCCCCCACAGGACCTGCCCGTTCCACAGCATTTCCTTGAATGTTTCCGATTCCGTGCGCCCCCGCCTTTCGCCGAAGGTCCACATGTCAATGCACAGCGTGCAGTATCCGAGTCTCGTCAGCTCGACGGCATAGGGCGGCTCCTGGAGTGCGCCGCGGCCTAGGAGCAACTCATCCTTTCCAAGCACGTAGTCGCCGCCGTGGGCATGGTTGTAAAGGACCGCCGGCCACGGTCCGCTCCCTTCACTGGGCTTGGCAAAGTAGGCCGGCACCATCTCCACACCGTTGAGGTCGAGTATCAGCTTCTCCAAAACATACCCCTCGCGGCGTTCCTCCGCAATCATTTCCCCGGACACCGGGCGCTCCCGCGGGGGAAGGTCGCCGAGTAAGGCATAAAGTTCTGCGCGTTTTTCATCTCCGGTTCTGATAGGCATCATTTATCCTCCTGACGAGCTGTGCGGTCTGTGTAGTGTACGGTTCCATGCGCGCAGCTTTTTCCCTGTCGCGAGGAATTCGGAAAGCGGATGGAGAACGGGCACATCAGGTTGCAGACGACGTTACAACGGGAAGGAAGATTGAGTTGAGGCTCCCCCTCGCAATCTGCGGAGTATTTCTCGCCTTCACGGCTGCATACGCACAAAACGCCGTCCGCTTGACCTCCAGCCCGGGCGATGACGACGAGCCCTGCTTCTCACCTGACGGAAAATGGATCGTGTACCAGTCCAGGGATGAAGGCGGCAAGCCCGACCTGTGGGTGGTCCCATCCGATGGCGGAAAGCCCGAGCGAATCACCGACGGCACCGGCTACAACTGCTTCCCATCATGGTCACCCGACGGCCGGAGTATCGTGTTCTCATCGGACACTACTGGCGAATACGACCTGTATATCATCAGGTATGAGAACGGCACCTGGTCGAAGCCGAAGAACATCACCAATACCCCGCGGGTCCGCGAATTCCTGCCCTGCTATTCCCCCGATGGTCGCTACATCGCATACTGCGCCTGGGAGCCGAGCGGATACCGACTCGGCGACGGTCCCATATACATCATGTCCACCCGCAACCCCCAGCGGACGAAGAAGTCCGGCGGGGAGGGGGTCCAGGGCGAGGCTGTAACATACGAGGCAGTCGGGCAGCAGCTGATTACAAGCCAGTACGGCGCCATTGAACCGACCTGGTCGCGCGACCAGCACACGATAGCCTTTGCCCGTTCGTTCATCTGGAAAAACGGGCACCAACTCGGGCTGGCGATGGTCGCGGCTGACGCCGACCTGACCCGGGACGAGAAGGCGCAACAACTCACCCAGCTCGAGGGATACCCTGCATACGCTCCGGCATTCAGTCCCGCGGCCGACTTTCTGGCGTTCGTGATGTCCCGCGGCGAGGCGTGGGATATCTGGGTGCTCCCCAGGCCCTACAGCGGGACGAAATCCTCGCGCTGGGCCGATAGTGTGCAACGCGCCTGGGAGGTGACCCGACGATGATGCTTGTATTCAGGCATACCCTTTCCCTCTCGCTGCTTGCTGGCTGTGTGTCAATGGCGAAGTGCGAGCCGCGACCCCGCTGACCTCTCACGATGGACTGTCGCCGAGGTGCCGGAGGGCAAAGGACGGCCGGCGGGTGCCGATAAGATGATTTACGCCGGTGTGGACCACGATGTGCCTGAGTTTCAATATGACCCCCACTTGTCCGGCTGGTACAGGGTCTATGTAGGCCTTTATCTGCCTCCTCGTGTCACGTATACCGGAGTTGCGGCCCGCCTCTCCGACCAGAGAACCTACAAGTGTGTAGCCGATCCGCGTGCGTCGCTCGGCGACAGAGGCGCAGGCTACAAGAGCGCCCTCGATTCCGACTTCGCCGAGGCGCTTTTCACC
>JALGUK010000378.1 GCA_029820875.1 Candidatus Zipacnadia bacterium | reverse complement strand
TCGAATCGCGTGTTCGGATGCCGCATGATAATCGGAATCATGTGAGTCGGAGCAAGCTCGCGGAAGTCCCCCCACATTCCGGTGTGCACCGCAACGACAAGGTCCTGCTCCGCGCAGATGTCCATCGTGGCCTCGTTGAGAAAGTCCCGCAAGGGATTCATGTCCGGGAGGCTCGCCTTCGCGCCCGTCCGGAGGTCCTCGAAGAGGGAATGAGCTTCAGCCCGGTCGGGGACACCCCAGTAACCCGAACGGGCCTTAAGGCCGACCACCCTCTCGGACTTCCACTTAGCGACCCCCGCGCGAATCACATCCAGGTAGTCATCAAGCGTATGGGCGGTCATTCCGAGGGCATGGGCGTTTGCCGCGATTTGCTCCCACCTAGAGACCGCCGCATAAACGTCCACGGGCATAAGAGGCGTAAGCAGATCGTCCTCGTAGTCAGTCCGGCCGGCCTGGGTCAGCGCAGTGCGAATCTTGCACCTTTCGCGCATGACGCGATGATATATTCCAGGCGTGTTGGCCGCCTGCATCGCCTCCGAGAGAGGGATATACGTCTCGTCGTTGATGTCATCGAAGCCGTAGATGTCCCGCGCGGCGATGAAGGCCGGACGGGCGTAAGAGCCGTAGCGGATGTGGGGAAGGAAAGGCTTAAGAATGTTCCAGCGCAGCTCGAGGGGCAAGTCGGGATTGAGCATCCGCTCATAGTCGCCGGGCGGCATCCCTGAAGTGACAAGATCGGTGCGGGTATAGTGAGAAAAGAGGGTCAAAGCATCAACCTTCCGGCTCGTGCGTTCGTGCTCGGGCGGAAGGTGCTCGTGCGCGTCAATGATTTCGAACTCGGCGAATGCATCCAGAAGCGCTTGCTCGGTCGAGGTGGGTTTCATAGCGCTCTCTCCTTTTGGAGGAAGTTTTCGGACGCATTTTACCCTTCTTCATGGGCGCATTCAGGCCTTCAAGCGGGAAAAAAGGAGACAATCATGGAGAAGTGGGAATGCACCGTGTGCGGATACGTGTATGAGCCGGAGAAGGGCGACCCGGACAACGGCGTCCCGCCGGGCACTCCGTGGGAGGAAGTTCCGGATGACTGGGTTTGCCCCGTTTGCGGCGCGAGTAAGCTGGACTTCGAGAAGCTCTGAGTACTAAGCAGCCGGTACGGCGCAGCCACGAGGGCGGCATGGCCATAAGGTTATGCCGCCTTTATCGGCTTAACCCGAAAGAGCATTCTTGGCCTGCTCCCTGACGGATTCATCGGGGTGATACTTCGCCAGGAACTGCAGTGCGGCGGTATCGTCACTTTTGACCTTGCTGACATCCTGCTCCGTCATCGCTCTGGCCACGTTTTGTGCCAAACTTTGAAGCCCGGAGCCCTCGGCGATGGCGATAAGGTCTGCAGTCCGGCCAGCCTCTACCAGTTTCCGCAGTGAGGGCGCATGATTTCCGAGCCTCAATGCAGCTCCCCGCCGTGTGTCGTCGAACGCGCAAGCGTGCACTATTACAAGCAATGCCTCGAGCGCGCGGTCCGAGGTGCCCAGCTTCTCCGCGATGCGGTTGACCATGCGCTGCCTCATTGGGTCGCGATCCAACGCTGCCTCACGCCGCTCGGCCGCGTTGCGGGAGCGCTCAGCTGCCTCTGCAATCTGCTCGGCTTCAGCGATTATCTCGCTCGGGATGTGGGCGTCTTCGTCAGTTTCATCGAAATCCCGGAGCACCCGCTTTGCAATCCCCTGCCGCCGCCTCCCCACGACTCCTCGCCGCGCGAGCTGGCGGCGCAGGCATGCAACCAGTGCGACAACCTCATACTGCTCGTGCTCGATCAGGCAGTCAAGAATCCGGTAGCCGGAGATTTCCGAAGCTGTCAGCAATATTTCGCCCAGCAAACGCCACTCTTCCTTCGCCACGAGGTCATCAATCGCCTTGTCAAGCTCCTCGGCCACGGCGGTTCCATGAATCAGTTTCTCAACGCGGCGACCGCATTCAACGAGTGATGTGAGGTCCATCGGGCCACCTCCAAGAAGTCTTAGCGGCTTACCTGAATCAGTATTCTGCGGATGTATCGCGATGCCCTTCTGCGGGCCGATGCCGCAAGCACCCATGTGCAGCACTGGTTGTGCCGCGTCGTTGACGCTCCAGATGGGCTATGATAGAATGTAACAGATAAACCAGTTCGGCACCGAGGCGGCCATATCCTGCACAAGGGCGCAGCGAAAATGTCCGGAAGCAGCGGGCTTTCGTGCGGGTCCGCCTCGTAATCGTACACGTGGGTTGAAAGACGAATTCCTCATGCGATAGAGGCATAACCGATGCGAATTCGACTCCGATACGGCCGTGACGGCCTCGAGGTGGACGTGCCCGACCGCAACCTCGCCCAGGTTCTCCGCTACAATCCGGTGGAACCGCTCGCCGACCCGCAACAAGCTACAGCCCAAGCGCTCAAAGAGCCTATCGAGGCTCCACCGCTGGCAGAGGTGGCAAGGGATGCGGTGATTGTGGTGTCGGATGTAACAAGACCTGTGCCAAATAAGGAGATTCTTCCGCCCATCCTGCGCTGCCTCGAGGAAGCGGGAATTCCTCGGGACCGGATTCTCATCCTGATTGCCACCGGGCTGCACCGCCCGAGCACTCCGGCGGAGCGGGACGAGATGCTCGGGAAGGAAATCATCGCCGCCTACCGCATCGAAGACCATCACGCGCGGAACCCGGACGAACATGAACTGGTCGGCCGCACAAGCGACGGCGTGGACGCCTGGATTGACCGGCGATACGTGGGGGCGGGCCGTAAAATCCTCACTGCTCTGGTCGAGCCGCACTTGATGGCTGGCTACTCGGGCGGGCGAAAGGCTATCTGCCCCGGGCTGGCAGCGACCGAGACTATCATGGCCTTCCACAGCCC
>JALGUK010000377.1 GCA_029820875.1 Candidatus Zipacnadia bacterium | reverse complement strand
TGCCTGCAGCGGAGGCTCGATGCTGTCGAAGTCGCGGTTAAGCAGGTGCTCGAGGAGCACGTCGCGGTCCCACTCGGACGCCGCGCACACCATGGCCCTGCCGAAGGGGCGGCCAAAACCAAGGCGCGCGACGCGTCCTCCCTCGGTCTCGAAGTCGCCCCGGCTTATGGGCATGTCCGCATGACGCCCCAGGGACCGCAGAAACCGGAACCGGCGGGAGTGGATGACGGCGTTGACGAACGGGAGGTTCACACCCATCGCCAGGGTCGGTGTCGCACAAGTCAGGACGACCTCGCCCGCGCGAATGGCCGCCTCGACGATTCGCCGCTGGTGAAAAGTGAGGTCGGCGTTGTGGAATGCCACGCCGTTTTTCAAGACATTGGCCAGGGTATCGCGCCCCAGGCTCTCCTCCATTTGCGAAAGTTGAGACAATGCCTGCTCTGCGGGGGGTAGTCCACATCGCTCGGCTAGCAGCCGTGCGGCCTGGAGGGTGGTCCTGCGGGTCGGAAGGAACACTATCGTAGGCTCACCGCGCCGGGCGAACTCCTCGGCGGCCTTTTGGATAAGCTGCTCCTGCGAGCTGTCACCCGTATCCTCAAACAACACCTCGCGTCCTTCCTCGTCGGTGGACTGTTCGATATAGTGGAGCGTGCCCCCGTAAAGGACCCCCTTGCGCAGTTTCTCAGGCCTCTCGTTCAGGACCAGCGGATCTGCCTCAAGCCACGAGGCCAGCTCGTAGGGATTGCTGAGAACGGCGGAAAGAGCTATTACCTGCGGCCTCGGGTTCGCCGCTCGTATCGCAGTCAGCAGCGTCTCGACAATCGGTCCGCGTTGCTCGTCGCCAAGAAGCTGCACTTCATCAGCAACTATCACACCGGTCGTCCGGAGCAGATCAGGCCGGCTGACAAGAAGCGCCCGCAGCTTCTCGTAGATAACAATCGCGATTGAGAACTCGCCCCGCTCGATTAAACCGTCGTGCTCGCGTCGGTCCCGCGTGGACAGGACTGTGCGCAGGCCCAATGGATTGTACTGCTTTGAGAATTCATCGTACTTTTCCTCAGCCACGGCCTTGGTCCCCGTCAGAACAAGCGCCTGCCGCCGCTGCAGCGCTGCGTGTACGGCGGCCATCTCCCCGACAAACGTCTTCCCCGCGGAAGTGGGCGCGACCAGCGCCTGCACCGGCAGAAGAGTCGGTCCCTCCCTGTCCACCCACACTCGAATCACCGTACCCGGTAGCCCGTAATGCTGTAACTCTTCCATGCGCATCAGCGACGCCCCCCAACCGAAGGAGTCGAACGTATGTTCGATTATTTATACCACAGTATCCTGCTTCAGTCAAGGGTTTTTTGCGCAGGCAACAAAGCAATATGGATAGCCTCACAACTCCGCTATCGGATTAATCGAGAAAGGAGGTGACGTCCTCGTAAGCGGAGAATTATGCGCAATCCATGTTACCTGCACTCAATGCAGTTCCCTCATCCGCCCTGACCCCCCCAACAAGGGTCAGGCACTTGCAGTTCTCATCCATCTGCTGTAAAGACATGGGCACCCGTGATGGTCATCAATACACGTTATACTCTTCTGGCGGCAACCAGACCACGCGAAGGAGATGCCGGTAGGCACCTCGAACATCGCCTGATGGAGGTCGCTGACGATGGAACTTGTACAGAAGAGCCGGCAGCCGGCAAGCCTGGACAGTGTCCAATATTGGACGGTATGGGCGGTGCGCCTGCTGATTTTTGTGCTTATCCTGCAAGCCGGAATGCTTCTGAGCACCTTTCTGAACGCGGTTTCGCCTCCCCACCGACCGCCCGGTGAGCGCGCTGTCGAGGTTGTGGCTGCGCCGGGTACGCAACGGCCGCAAGTGGCCAAGGTCGTCAATGTACGTAGCTATACCCAGTTTTATGTGGACGGGAAACAGATCCAGTACAGCCCCGAGGACCTGACCGACGCGGTGGAGTATGCGGTGAACTACCTGGCGGGGCACCCTGCCGCAAAGGTGCGCATTGTCCGGACCGTAAGCGTCGTGCGCGGTAAACACTGAGCGTCTGCGGTCAGCAAGCTGACCAACATGAACAAAACGAGGGCGCCGGAGAATGGTTGAAATCCTTTACGGCCCGGTCGGCCCGCTGTTTCTGGCAGGAATGCGGCTGGTCGCACTGGCGATGGGGGCAGCCCTGTCGGTCAGCGAGCTACTGCGTAGCAAGAGCGCCACATTTTGGTTCCTATCAGCCGCCAACGTGGGAGGATTTGCACTTCTGCTGGCGGAGCTTGGATATGCATCTCCTGTGGGCGATTCAATCCTTCCCATCAGGCTTGCTCCGCTGCGCACCGGCTCCGAGGTGCTCTTCGCCCTGATAGTGTGCCTGGGCTTCCTGTGGTCTTTGGCCCCGCGGCGGCGCTGGTTCCCGCCGGCCGTCATAGGGATGTGCCTGACAGTTCTCGTCGGCGTAGTGCTCATCCAGGTCTTTTGGCTTCACATCGGTGCGGAGCGACGGGCGTTCGGCGACTGGTGGCCGGCACAGATTCTGCGGGCAACCGAGATTCTCATCCTCCTCGGGACCGCGCTCCTGATTGGCTGCTCGCTGATCGCCGCGAAACACCTCATCGCGACATCCCTCTTCGCAATGGCAGCCGGCATTGCGCTCGGCGGCAGACTGCTGACCGTCGCACTAACCCCTCAAGGGCCTGTCGGAGACGTACTGGTGCTCATCGGGTTCCTTCTGCTGGCGAGTGCAATCTTCTTCAACATCGTCGCATCCAACGAGCAACATGCGATGGCCCGCACCTGGCTCCAGCAGCGTCTCGCGGATGAACAGCGGGCTGTACTGGCGGGAATCATGGCCGCCGGCATCGCCCACGAGATTGCAAGCCCCTTGACCGCCTTAGCCCATCACGCCAAGCGGGCGATGACCAGCAGTGACCAGGAAAAACGGCAGCGGTCACTGGAGCTTATCATTGACGAGATATGGCGCGTTGCAGGCATCGCTCAGAGCCTGACCCATTTCGCACGGCCCCAGACACGAGAGATAAAACTGGTGGAACTGGAGCCGATTATCACCCAACTGGTCGAGCTTGTGGAGCCGCAATTGAGGCAACGAAAGGTGAAGGTCAGGATAGAGAAAAGCGAGCACCCACCCCCCGTGCAAGCGAATCCTGAGCGGCTGCGGCAGGTGTTTCTTAACCTCTTGCGCAACGCCTGGGAGGCGAGCGATGACGGCGGGGAGATTTTCGTGCGGCTGAAAGCAGCCCGCGGCAGGGCGAGAGTGGAAGTTTGTGACAACGGCAAGGGCATACCGGCAGAGCGTCTGGAGCACCTGTTTGAGCCATTCTTCTCCGACAAAGGCACGGAGGGGTCGGGGCTGGGGCTTTTCATCTCCCGCGAGCTGGTGCTTTCCTACGGCGGCGAAATCCGCGTGGAAAGCCAACTTGGCTCCGGCTCAACTTTCATCGTCGAGCTGCCCGCCGGCAAGTAACACAAGCGCCCCATTCAAGCCGGCCGGGTCATTCATCCAGCAGCGGCGACTCGAGCAGTCGGACCCGCTCGGGAATAGCATCTATCTTCCGCTCATCCTCCGGAGGAAGCTCCCAGTCGAAGATGTCCATATTCTCCCGAAGGCGCTCCTCCGAGCTTGTCTTCGGAATTACGGCGATTCCCTTCTGCACAAGCCACCTGAGCGAGACCTGGGCCGGGGTCTTACCGAGTTTTCTCGCAACACCGACGAT
>JALGUK010000376.1 GCA_029820875.1 Candidatus Zipacnadia bacterium | reverse complement strand
GAGTCCAAGCTTCGCGAGACCAACAAAAAACTGATGTCAGAGGGTGTGCCGGAACTGCACTGCACTCTCTGCGGCCTGGGCGCCGCATGTGCAACAATCGAGGCCGCCAAGAGACTGGGAGCCCACTCGGCCGTGCTTCTGAAGCACGCCAATTCCGGCGATGCGGAGGCAGTCGGGGATAGAAGCCGCGTCGTCGGGTATTGTGCAATCGCCATCTGCGGGGAGGCAGAAGCGATGCAGGGAAACAACACAAAGCCCACAGAGCGTCTCAACAATAGGCAGCAAGAAACCTTGCTCCGTATCGCGCGCGAGGCGATTACAGCGGCGGTTCGGGGCGAAAAGCAGCCTCACTGGACCATTGACGACCCGGTTCTCCAGGAGAAGTGCGGCGCTTTCGTGACCATAAAGAAACACGGACAACTCCGCGGGTGCATCGGGTACATCGAGCCGATAAAGCCGCTGTGGCAAACAGTCGCAGATGTCGCAGTCAGCGCGGCTCTCAACGACTACCGCTTTACGCCGGTCTCGCCTGGGGAACTGCCTGACCTCGAGCTTGAAATCTCCGCGCTCACACCGCTGAGAAAAATGAACAGCCCCGATGAGATAGTCATCGGCAAGCACGGATTGCTCATCGAAAAGGGTGGGTACCGGGGGCTGCTGCTGCCGCAGGTGGCCACCGAGTGGGGGTGGGACAAGTGGGAGTTCCTCGACCAGACCTGCCGCAAGGCCGGGCTGCCGGCCGGGGCATGGAAGGACCCGGACGCAGAGGTCTATCTGTTCAGCGCCCAGGTTTTCGGAGAAAAAGAACAGTCGCAGCACCCGTAACGCTCAGCCGTAGATGACTCCGAGGTCCATCACTAACGCACTCACCCAGTGCAGGAACGCACAGGGCAGGACGCTCCGCCCGCGGTAGCTCATTACCCCCAGCGCCAGGCCGGCGATGATTGCCGCAAATACCTCGGCTTCCGGTTTACCCAGGTGGGCGAGCGTGAAGGGCACCGTCTGGATAACAATCGCCGCCGACCCGAAGCGCTTCTTCAGTCCGAAAAGCACAAAGCCACGAAAAAGAAATTCCCAGGCGAAAAAGTAAACGGCAAACCCCGCCTCATAGCTGACAAGCCACCATCCCCCCTGACCGGCGGGCTTCCATTGCGGGTAATATGCCCGGAAGGAGTCAAATTGGGAGGCTGCCAGAATCACGGGCAGGACAACGGCCGCATAGGGGATAAGGTATCTCAGCCATACACGCGGCCGGCCGAGGGTAAGGCCGTAATCGGAGAGTTTCCGGCGAAACCCGAAGACAATCACACATGCGGGGACTATGAAAAACGCGATGAAGGCGAGACCGAACCACTCAAACTTGCTGAACGCGGGCGGTATAAGGCCGAGACGCCGATGATAGTACAGAATCGCCGGCAGTATCGCCGATAGAGATAAGACGACGGTTTCACGACGCCACAGCACATCCCGAAGGTGTTCAAGCTCCTCGCGGAGGGCCGCCCGGCTGCGGTCATTCATACGAGGATGTCTTCCCCTTCCAGACTTGCAAGCCCCGATGCTCAAAGCTGAAGTCCAGGATGGTTCCGCCCTCTTCCTGCAACACGCGCTTCACCCTCGTCTCCGAATCAGGCCGGCAATAGAACAGCACACACCCCCCGCCGCCGGCCCCGCATATCTTCATACTCACCGCCCCCGCCTTCAGTGCGGCCTCCCGGAGGTGCAGTATCTTTTCCGTCACCACCGACGGAGCCAGCTTCACCCGCTGCCTGTATTCCTCCTCCAGAAGCCGGCCGAATTGGGCCAGATCCCCGATAAGAAGCGCCTGCTTCACGTCCAAGGCTACCTGGCGGATGGCCTTCAGCGCCTCGACCACCTCGGGCACACCGTCCTTGTAGGCCTGAATCATCTTCTGGTTGGTATCGCCCGAAAGCCGCGATTGGCCGGTGTAGCAAAGCACGAGATGCTTCTCAAGTTCGTAAAGAGTATCGGTTTCGAGCTCCAGGTACTGGACGGATACGCGTCCCTCGCTGAAGAACTCCATGAAGTTGATTCCGCCGAGCGCAGAGGCATACTGGTCCTGCTTGCCGCCCACTATCCCCAGCTCGCTCTCCATCTGGCACGCAAGTTCCGCCACCTCGTAAGCGGTCATGGCCCGGGCGCTTGAATTCCTCTCGCGGCGGAGACGCTCAAGCATCCCAATTAACGCCACACCGACCGATGCCGACGTTCCAACTCCAGAGCCGGGCGGGGCGTCGCTGTGGACGATGATGTCCAGGCCGATATCCAGGTCAAGATGCCTAACAGCCGCCTTAAGGAGATCAAGATTACCGTCGTACTCGAGGCCGCGTATATCATCCGCCTCAACGAATGCCTGCAGGTTCTCGGATGTGATGCGGATTGCGTGATTGTCCAGCGGTTTGAGGGTGCAATAGGCATAACGAGAGATGGTTGCATTGACAACGGCGCCCCCTATCTCGTCTCGAAAGGGCGACAGGTCCGTCGTCCCGCCTGCAAAGTCAATCCTCACTGGCGCCCGGCTCCGTATGACCATGCGCTTGCC
>JALGUK010000375.1 GCA_029820875.1 Candidatus Zipacnadia bacterium | reverse complement strand
GATGGCCATGACCACCGACCCCGTCTTCATCGTCCCCCAGTACGGCTGGGAACGCGCGGCGTGGTTCGCCATACACATCCTCATGAGCGATGCGGTCACCAGCGGTCTGCCGCTCAGGTACCTTGCCATTGACTTGAACCTTCCGGTGGATATGTCCAAGGAGGCCCTTGAGACGGTATGGTCGGTCATTGACCGCGAATGCAAGCGATACGGAATCGCCATCATTTGCGGCCATACCGCCCGCTACGAGGGCTGCAATTACCCGATGGTGGGAGGCGCCTCGGTTATCGCCATCGGCCCGCTCGATGCCTATGTAAGCCCGAGCTTTGCTCGTCCGGGAGACCATGTAATCATCACCAAGGGCCCCGCCATTGAGACAACGGGGCTGTTTGTTGCCGCGCTGCATTTTCTGGCAGATGTCCGTGGTCGAGGACGCCCGGATTGCGGTTGCCCAGGGTGTGCGCGACGATGGCGTCACCTGCATGCATGACGCGACCGAGTGCGGCATTTACGGGGCGCTGTTTGAAATCGCGCACGCGAGCGGCTTAGGAATCCGCGTGGACCGTGACGCCATCGTGCTTCAGCCGGAGACAATCAAGCTGTGCGAGGCGTTTGACATAGACCCCTACGTCGCAATCAGCGAGGGCACGCTCGTTATCACCTGCAGACCACACGCATCCTCGCGGATAGTATCTGCACTGCAGGAAGCCTCCATTCCGGCGTCGGTGGTGGGGGAGATGCTTGGGGAGGGTGAGGAACTCACTATCGTCGAAGACGGGGCCGAGCGCCCGCTGGAGCATCCGAGAGTAGACCCGTTTTGGGCCGCGTTCGGAAAGGCCATCGCCGAGTACGGACAGCCCGCTGAATAACACTCCGCCGCGCCAGCACGACCTCCGAAAAACGCGCCGATACGGGGGAGCACGGCCTGGGCTGCCTGCGCCCTTTATTCCGTGATTCTCGCCGCGCACTCCTGGGCCTTCCGGATGGCTTCCGTCTCGTCGAAGCTCAGAACCCGGCCGTCCCGGAAGACGACCTCGCCCTCGATGATGGTCATGCGCACATCGCTGGCGCGGGCGGCGTACACCAGGTGCGAAAAGACGTTGTAGAGTGGGCGAAGGTGGGGTCTGGTGAAGTCCAATATGATGATGTCGGCGCGTTTGCCGACCTCGAGGGAGCCAATAAGCTTCTGCAGGCCCAGTGCCTTGGCCCCTTCGATTGTGGCCATGCGGAGCGCCTGCAACGCCGAGAGTGCAGTGGGGTTTCCGCTGTCCAGCTTATGCAGCAGTGAGGCCAGGCGGGCTTCGTGGAGGATGTCCAGGTTGTTGTTGGACGCCGCTCCGTCCGTCCCAAGCCCGACGGTGACGCCTGCCTCAAGCATCTTCAGCACGGGCGCGGTCCCCGAGGCGAGTTTCATGTTGCTGCTCGGGTTGTGCGAGACGCAGACGCCTCGGTCGGCCATCAGCGCGATATCCGAATCGGTCACATGAACACAGTGGGGAGCCAGCACGTGGGGGTCGAAGATGCCGAACTTGTCGAGGCGCTCGACCGGCGTCATGCCGTGCTCCTGCAGCGAGTCCCGGAGTTCCTTGGCCGTCTCGGAAAGGTGGATGTGGACCCCTACGCCGAGGTCGAGAGCCGCGTCGCGAATCCGCTCCAGCAGGGCGTCCGGGCACGTGTAGGGAGCGTGTGGGCCGAGCATTGGTTGTACCCGCGGGTGCTTGTCCTTCCAGGCGGCCACGAAGTCAATCGCCCTCTGGGTGCGCTCGTCCGCGTCCGGCAAGAAACCCAGCAGCACGCCTGACGGACAACCGCGGATTCCAGAGTCCACTATCGCCTGTGTCGTTGCCTCGAAGAAATGGTACATGTCGTTGAAGACGGTCACGCCGGCCCGAATCATCTCCGCTGCGGCGAGCATGGTGCCCCAGTAAACGTCCTCGGCGGCCAGTCGCATCTCCGTCGGCCAAATCTTCTCTTCCAGCCATTCCTTGAGAGCCATGTCGTCTGCGAAGCCGCGCAGAAGAGTCATGGCCGCGTGGGTGTGGGCATTGACCAGCCCAGGCATGACGACACAGCCGCTCGCATCAATTGTCTCCGCGTCGGGTGGGATGTCGGTGCAGTCTTCTCCCACGCAGCGTATGCTGGCCCCCTCGACCACGACTACGCCTTTGTCATATACGGTGTTTTTCGGGTCACAGGTGACGACGATTCCGTTCCTTATTACAAGGTTTGCCAACTGAAGCTCCCCTCGTTCCGGATATCTCACGATTCGTGCTGCACGATGAAATCAGCCAGACCGTTAGCGGCGGGAGAGTGAACCACCCCGACCTCGGTGACAATGGCGGTAACCAGGCGGGCCGGGGTGATGTCGAAAGCGGGATTGTACACCTCGACGCCACTTGGCGCGACCCGCCTTCCTGCGATAGCGGTCACTTCGTCCGACGAGCGCTGTTCAATCGGGATGGCCTCGCCGGTTTCGCAACTCAAGTCCACGGTGGACAGCGGGGCGGCGACGTAAAACGGCACATTGTTTTCATGCGCGATAACCGCCAGAGAGTATGTGCCTATCTTGTTGGCGACGTCACCGTTGCGGGCAATCCGGTCGGCGCCGACTATGACCGCATTGACTTTGCCCTGCTTCATCAGCAGTCCGGCCATGTTATCGGTTATCAGTGTCGCGGGTATCCCCTCCTGCAACAGCTCCCAGGCAGTAAGGCGCGCCCCTTGCAGCAACGGCCGAGTCTCATCCACATAGACGCGGACGATCTTGCCCTGCGCATGTGCGCTGCGGATGACCCCGAGAGCGGTGCCGTAACCTGCGGTTGCAAGAGCACCCGCGTTGCAATGGGTCAGCACGCGGGATTCGCCTCCGAGAAGGTCCGCTCCGAGGTCGCCCATACGCCGGTTGGCCTCGATGTCCTCGCGGAGGATTCTCTGCGCCTCCTCGATAACCGCTTCTGCGATGG
>JALGUK010000017.1 GCA_029820875.1 Candidatus Zipacnadia bacterium | reverse complement strand
GTAATCCAGAGACGGTCCGGCACGTTCATAGGAACGATCCGGTGGTTGAAAACAACCCGCGGTACATCGTCGTAAGGAAAGAAGTCACGAAAAAGATTCGGCTCATCGACGTCTTGGAGCTGATACTTATACACTTCTTCCTCGAGGGTATTGGTTCGTCGGCTGAATTGCAGCATGGTGTCAGCCTCCTGTTGTAAGCAATGTTTCCAGATTCCGACCTCTCACAGCGACACTCAGCCGCGTCCTAAAGTGCGCACGTCATCCTGCAACATTTTAAGAACATCGTCCAGCCGCATGGGCCCGAGGTCCTCACCGCTTCTTTTACGCACTGACACGGTCGAGCTTTCGGCTTCGCGGTCTCCCACCACCAACATATATGGCACCTTCTGTTCCTGCGCCTCGCGGATTCTGTAACTCAGAGTCTCGCTGCGACCGTCCGAATCCACTCGATAGCCCGCTTGTTTCAACTTTGCGCAGGCCTCTTCGGCGTATTCATGGTGCCGCTCCGCTATCGGCAGCACGACGGCCTGGACCGGGGCCAACCACGTTGGGAACGCACCACCGTAAAACTCGATGAGGCCGCCGATGAAACGCTCCATGGTCCCCAGAACCGTCCGGTGCACCATAACAACACGTTGCTCGCTACCGTTATTGTCAACATAAGTGATGTCAAATCGTTCCGGCTCGTTGAAATCAACCTGGATTGTCGGACCCTGCCAGGCACGCCCCAGGCTGTCAAGCAGTTTGATGTCAATGGCGGGCCCGTAGAACTTGGCCTCACCTTCGGCACGGGTATACGGAAGCCCCTTTTCTTCGAGCGCGTCCAACAGAGCACTTTCAGCCTGTTCCCAGACGTCGTCCTCGCCGACATATTCGTCTTTGCGCGCAGGATCCCTGACGCTCAGGTCCAGCTCATATTCCTCGTAGCCGAAAGAACGAATCATGTAATCGGCAAGTTCCATGACGCCGACGATCTCGTCCTTGAGTTGGTCGGGGCGGCAGAAAATGTGAGCATCGTCCTGAGTGAATCCGCGCACCCGAAGCATACCGTGCAGCACGCCGGACCGCTCATAGCGGTAGACTGTGCCAAGCTCCGCGAGGCGGATGGGAAGCTCGCGATAGCTATGGGTGTGACTCTTGTAGATTAGTATATGGAACGGGCAGTTCATGGGCTTGAGCATGTACTTGTGCCCTTCGACTTCCATGGGCTGGTACATGTTCTCGGAAAACCACGAAATGTGTCCGCTTCTCTCCCACAGGTCCAGGCGACCGATGTGCGGGGTGTAAACTAACTGGTATCCGCGCTTACGGTGCTCCGTTCGCCAGAAGTCTTCAATGATTTCACGCACGACCGCCCCCTTGGGGTGCCATAACACCAAGCCCGGGCCGACCTCATCCTGAAAGCTGACAAGGTCGAGTTCCCGGCCAAGAATGCGGTGGTCGCGCCTGCGCGCCTCCTCGAGGCGCTCAAGGTATCCCTGAAGCTGCTTCTGGTCGGGGAATGCAGTGCCGTAAATGCGTTGAAGCATCGGGTTTCGCTCGTCACCACGCCAATAAGCACCGGCTATGCTGAGAAGCTTGACAGCGCCCAAACGCCCGGTGTCAGGAAGATGCGGTCCTCGACATAGATCCACAAAACCGCCGTTGCGGTATACCGTTACGGTAGGCTCTTCAATCTCATCCAGCAATTCCAACTTGTAGGTCTCGCCGAGAGCAGCAAACATCTGCTTAGCATCTTCGATGGGCAGGACTTCGCGCTCGAAAGCAAGCGCCTCATCGCTAATGTTGCGCATTTCGGCTTCGATTTTCTCCAGGTCCTCGGGCGCCAGGCTCTGTGCGATGTCGAAATCGTAGTAGAAACCGTGGGTAATGGGCGGACCGATGGCGAGTTTCGCCGTTGGGAAGAGCCGCTTGACGGCCATCGCCATCACGTGCGCCGCCGAATGGCGGTAGACCTCGCGTCCCTCGTCGTCATCGAAGGTGAGAATCCGCAACTCACCGTCACTGGCAAGCGCTCGAGTCAAGTCCACAAGCTCGCCGTTGAGCTTCGCCGCGACGGCCGCCTCGGCCAGTCGTGGCCCGATGCGCTCAGCAACCTGCAGCGGGGTCGTGCCCTGCTCCACATCCATGATGGACCCGTCAGGGAGAGTCAGCTTGACATTGGGCATCGACGTCACCTCCGCAGGTATGGTGGCTCTTTATGCCGCACCTTGGCATTTGCATAAGTGAAACGGGCCACGACCCAAGGGCCGTGGCTCTGGTTGTAGCCTATGGTGCGCGGTGCAGGATTTGAACCTGCGACCTCCTGCGCGTCAAGCAGGCGTTCTCCCCCTGAACTAACCGCGCACGGGAGACCTCCTCAACCATTGAGAGTATATCACATCTGGGCAGGACTTGTAAAGTGTCATCCGCTCCGCGGGCGATACCACTACCTGGGCTAGCGGAACACTGCCGCTGTCGTCGATAGAATAAATGCGCTTCTTCACGAAAAGGGAAGATGTAAGTTGGCGTCGAATTAAAATACAGTGCATCTCAAAACTCGTACGCTGCAAGGATAGGCCATGTTTCCCGGAATCGAGCAACTCGGGTTCGGAGGGCTGGCTGGAGCAGTCGCCGGCTATGCGGCAAAGAAACTCGCAAAGGCGACTGCTATCCTCCTGGGCATCTTGTTCATCCTCTTGCAGCTTCTCGCTTATTACCACTTCGTTGAGATTCGTTGGGGCCAGATCGGGGAGGCGGCCAAAGAACTGGCCGGCCCATCAGGTTCGGTCGCCTCTACATTTTGGAAAATAGTGAGCCACAATCTCCCATTCGGCGGCGCATTCGTGGTAGGTTTTTGGATTGGGTTCAAAAAGGGGTGACTACCGAACCGCGCGCGCCTGCAAAATCCTCGATGTCCTCCACCAGTCGCCCAGGCCGCCCAGCCGCAGAAGCTCCCACAGATACGCCAACTGGTCAAAGAGGCTGTCCAGAGTGAATGTTCGACGCAGGAGCACCTCCGCCCGTGAGGGCAGACGGTTCCAATCCCAGCAACTTTTGACATGTCCTGCAGACGCCAGAATTCCCCGCCGGATACCTGATGGTCGCAGTCGTTCCAGCACCCCTTCGGGCGGTCCGACCCCGAGCAATCGCTCACAGCAAAGCAGCGGATAGTACACCGCTCCGCGCAGTCCAAGTCTCTCAGCGCGCGTATTGAATGCGTCCCATTCGAGTGCGTCGGCCAATCGCTGCATTACCAAGGCGAGGTCCATCAACCAGAGAAGGTCAAAATAGCCGTGCTGAAGAGTAATATGCGCTGAGAGGAACAGTAAGCAGTCGGTCGCCTCGAGAACACGCACCGGCGCCCCGAGCAATTCCCACGATTGCGCCCGCTCAAGCCACTGGGCCACTTGAAGCCGCCTTGCAATCCGGTTATCCAGCCTCCCCCGCATTACATCAGCATGAATCTCGACCGTGATGACCGGTAACCCGGTACTGTCAGGGTCACGCCGCTCCAAAACCACCTTGCCCAGTTCACGGCCTCCATTTGCCTGTCTCTGGCGACGGTATCCCATCGAACAGAGCGCCTCATACGCCGCCGGCACGTGCTCATGCTCAAGCAGCAGGTCCAAGTCGCCGATTGGCCGTGTCCCGGTGGTCGGATAAACTCTCTCGCTCAGTGACAACCCTTTGAGCACCACCGGCGGAACCGTCGCCTGTGAGACGGCCTTGCATACATCGGCTGCCTCCCTGCAGGTGAGGATTACCTTGCTCACCTGATTCCAGTATTCGAGGTCCAGCCGCTCGACAAATCGCTCAGGCAGCATGTCCAGAAGTTCCGCCGCCTGCAAATTGTGATAGACAAGCGGCGCTACCCGTTCTTTGATTGCGATGTCGAACACGGTGTCAAAATCGAGTGCATTTCGGGTGAGGTCTTCCACGTTTGAACGCTGAGCGGGCTCTACAATCAGCCGGCATGCCGCGCAGAGCCATTCCCGCTCGGAGTCGGGCGCCGCTGATGGCCTGCGAACTTTTGATGTATGGCCGTCGGACAACCACTGTCACCGGCTTTCAGACGCCAATAACTCAATCTGTGGTCCGGCTGTGTGCTTCGTCCACCTGTTTGTACCACTGCACATGGCCGTCTACGAACACCAAGTTGAATCCGTAGGCATGATTCTGGAAGACTTTACCTGTGACCGGATGCACACCCCAGTTCATATCCCACAACAGCGGCGCCATAAACGTAGGGGTCGTCGGGAAAGCATCGGGATTCATCAGGCCGAAATACGGCCATGCGTCAGGGAAGTTCTCGGGACCGTATTTGTTTGCACTCGGGCAGTAGAAGACTCCGGGGTGTGTGATATATCTGGGGTAAAGAACGCTAATCAGCTTATGCCCCTCCTCCCCACCGACCCACGGGTCCCAGTAATACGGGTATTTGCCGTTATTGTCGTCCACGTACATACGCAGACCCAGCCAAAGTTGGCGAAGGTTCGACACGCACCCCGTGCGCCGGGCCTTTTCTCGGACTTGACTGAAGACAGGGAATATGAGGGCGGCGAGGATACTTATGATACCGATGACGACCAGCAATTCGACGAGCGTGAAGCCGCACTGGCGCCGCCACTGATGAGTCATGCCCAGCAGCCCCTCAGCCCCGCCCGCCGATACGCAATGTGAGGGCCGGGTCGCCGAAGAGAATGTACATCTGCACAATAGCATCAAGATCGGGACGCTCGGCAAGCGCCTCGCGTTCAGCCTGCATTACAGCCTCCCCGACCGTTTGGCCGGGGTTTTTGAGCAAGCTTCCAAAAAGCGCCTGCGCAAGCACGTCATGCTGGTCCGGGTATCCCAGCCCGGTCGGCGAAAAGCACGCAATCGCACCACCTGTAGGAGAGTTCATGAAGCTTTCAGCCATGCACAACTCTGGCATCATCTGAAACGCGCCGTCCAGACAGGTGAACGTGGCAACAAATGTGAAGCCTTTGCCGTCCTTGAGTTTTTCGAGCTGGTCCGCCTGTAAAATCCGCTCACGTGCCCACGAGCGCGGTTCGCCATGCCCTACATACACCGTAAAGAGGTTCCCGTCACTCAGATGTTTCATGATCGCAGCGGTCATTTGCTTCACCGAAGGCTGCTCACGCAGGTACAGCTTCGTCACCTGCAGCCCGGTGGTCTCAGATACGCGCAACCGCCGCTGCAACATCTTCCGGCGTCCGGGCCGACAGACGCCCGACGGCAATATCCGGAACCAGGTCATCGCCTTCGACGCACGCGAAGAAACTGTCGCTGGCCACTTGGCCGTGAGGCTTGGTATCCGCCATATAGGTCGGAACGTAGCTGCGCTCGCCCCGACCGCGATAGTCCTGGTAGTCGTAGGTCGCGTCGCCGACCAGAAGCACAAAACGCGGAGCTGGCTTGGCCCAACGCTGCTTCGCATAGGCGATGAAATCCCGAATCGCCAACGGTGTGAAATCGCCATAGGAGAATTCGTCGTATATGTCCTGCACATCCACGGTCATCACTGCGAGTCCATCCTTCTTATGCAGCTCAACCAAGGGCTGTAGTGCCTGATGGAATTCCTGCGGTGCAATGATGATGTAGTCCGCCTGATTCTCTTGAGCCCTCAGGTTCGAGGCGCGATCCAATGTGGCTTTCGGCAATTGCATCGCGGCCGAACGGGCCACCGCGTAGAAACGTGTTGCCCGTCCTGTAACCCCAGGCGCGAACACTACGTCGAATCCTTTCCCGTCAGGCTCAATCTTCGTTTCAGTCAGTTTGACCGGCGCCAACGGGTTCGTTATATCAAGCACCTCAATGTCATCGGTGGTGAAGCCGTTTACCCTCGCTGCTGCAACGTCCGGGCCGAGCGTAAAAGTCAGCGCATCGTCAACGGCCGTCAATGCACGTGTGTAGTCAACAACGAAGTAGTCAACCAAAACCAGGTCAAGCTCGCGCACCTTGTCCTCGACTGCGCTAACTTCCACCTCGTTGTCTCCGGGTACCAATACGCCAGCGGGTACATTCGCCTCGAAAACATACGGCACATTCCCGTCCCAGGTCGCTTCCCCCAAGGAATGCCCGTTGATAGCAAATGAAATGTGGTGATCGGGACTGGCGGGCAGATAACTGACTCCGTGAAGGGCGATGGTCAGCTTTGCAGGTGCCCCTTCGACGAGACCGAGGCACTTCAGGGGAAGCTTTGCGGGTTGCTTCAGCATTACGAGTTTCCAGAACCAGTGGTCCTTCCCCTGGCCATTGGGCATTTGCTGATAGTAGTAGGTTTGGACCTCCGCCCGAAGAGACTCGCGAAACGTGGTGACCACCTCTGTGTCCTGCGCGGGAACAGCCGCCTGCGTACGGTAAGCCGCTGGCCCATCTTGAGCCTCGGAAATCCAGTATATGGTGGAGGATGAGTAAGGAGTGGGAGCTGGCTGGGCATAGAAAAAGGCGGACCCTCGGTCCGCCTTTATGTCAACAGGGATGTCGTGCCCGTGGCATCGAACCGACATCTGCTCTAATTTGCCCTTAATTCCTATGGCCGCCGCTGTTGAGACATCCAGAGTATACAAACCGGCACGTGAAATCGGAACCTTCCAACTCCGAGCACAAACAGGTACTGCCCACAGACCAAGGACGATGCCCGCAAAAACCAACCACAGCGCTCGAAGACCCGTAAGCCCCAGCAGCACCAATGACTGCTCGCGTCGCCGCTGCAACGCATTCACGGTAGCTACCACCACAGTCGCGCCGGACAAGTCATCCAACGAGCCGCTAACTGAATGCGTAAAGACAGGTCGTCGCTAGCCGACAACCGGGCTGGCCCGAATGCGCGCTATCACAAGTGGCGGCAAAAACGTCAACGTCCCGCTCACAAATAATAGCTGGCTTTGCGTACGGCTGCTTCTTTTCCTCGTTGGAGACTTTCCTGTCTTTCATGTGCATTATCTCGATAATCGTTAGCTCAGCCTCACGCTCGCCATCGTCGGCTTCTCGAAAGGCGGGTTATTCCGGACATCCACCTCCCCGCTCCTGCGAAAACACATCCACCAAGGCTTGCCCTGAGTTCTCCTCTGATTCACTCTTCTTAGAGTACCACAAATTGCTATTGGATGGCAACCCCTTGCGTTTTTTAGACTGTTCCTGCGCCAATTCATACCGCACCCGTGCCAGTTGGCAAGCGGCGCGGGATGGGCCCCGCCAATCCCCATCCTCCACATACGCCATTCCCGGACAGCGCATACAATAAGGCAAATACCGGCAGTGCACGCATTCATGCGCGTCTCTTTTAGTGACCGAACGGAGCTCATTCAGTATCCCGCCGGTTCGCCAGATCTCGGAAAATGTCTTTCGGCGGAGCTGCCCGGCGCTGATTTGAAGCGCGACACATGGATACACTTCACCTGTCGGCCCGATACAGACCCTCGCTCGTCCTGCATTGCAGAACGGTTGATCTAGGTCAACTTCGCCAGTGACGCGCAGAGAGCCATCACCCTGCGAAAACAGAGTGCGATAGTCCTCATCGCTCAGTCGGTGGGCAAGCGGCGCCGTATCCCCGTCAATACGCGCAGTGATTACCGCATCATATTTGAATTCGCATCCCAACTGTTCCGCTTGCTCACGCATGGCAGGTAGCTGCATGTAGTTCTCCTGCATCATGGGACTCTTGACGACCACACGAATGCCGCGCTCGACCAGCAGTCGAATCCCATGAATCGTCCGGTCGAATGAGCCGCGAATGCGGGTGATACCGTCATGCGTCGCTGCATCAGCGCTATACACGCTAACCTCAACGGCAACCGGCAGCCGCTGGACAAATGCATCGGCAAGACGCTCGTCCACAAGAGTGGCGTTTGTGAAGATCCGGTACGCAAAGCCCCTGTCAACGGCCGCCGCAACGATATCCATTAAATCCGCTCTTAGCAGCGGTTCCCCGCCTGAGAAAGTCAGGAAAAGGCAATTCTCGGCGGCAAGCTGGTCGAGTGTGTCAACCCATTCCGCCGTTGTAAGTTCTGCCTCTGTATCGTTCGGCGGCGAGACGTAACAATGTGAACACCGCAGGTTGCATCCTGCGGTCAGTTCAAGATGAGCGAAAAGCGGAATACTCTCCGCCATCGCTTTCTCCATGAGCATTCCAAAGGCATCCACTTTGTCCACTCGCTACCGCTTTCCGAACGAATCCGCCTAAACCATTTCAACAAGATTGCGCTTCGCTAGTTCCTCAATCAGCTCCAACACATCCGTTCCGGCCTGCTCCCGTAAAACCCCGAATTCAGCCGCCAAATGCGTGGCTAACTCGTCAACGGACCGTTCCCCATCACACATCCCCCAGATGAGGCTTCCCGTCTGGTTGAGCACGAATACTTTGCCTGTTTTGGGCGACACCAAGACCGTCTCCTCCCCGATTTTTCGGGAGGCGATTCCCGCGGCACGTCTCGGCTTCTTATCAGCAGTCACAGTCTATAAGCTCCCAGAATCGTCTGTCGGGTGCGAATGTCAGTTCGAAGCATGGCACTTCCTGCGTAAGTTCATCACACACCGCGAGCAGCGCGTTCCAGACATCCTGCGTCGCACCGGGCGGCGATGCAAGTATCCGGGCCGCGGCCAGCGCTGGCTCCAGGCGTTTCAGCATCGGGCGGGCTCCCTGCCGCAAACAGTACACTCCCGCCAGATTGAAGCACGCAGGTGCCTCAAGTCCCTGTATGCTGCGTGACCATGGCGGCGTGGAATGCGCCACAAAGCGCCCGTTGCTCTTGCGCACGAAAACCAAATCGTCGTCCAGCACAAGATACGGGGCAGATAAGCGCGCAATCGTAGTTTTCCCGCTCCCCGACGGCCCGACAAACACGTACGCGCGATTCCGCTTGACGATACCCCCGGCGTGCAACGGTATCCCATGGTGCAGGCTGGTCAAATTGTAGAAAACAGTTCGTAGCACCGCCCGTACGGACCAGTAGAAATCATCCGGGTTCAGACACGCGTAAACGCGCTCAAACGACTTACCCGCACAAATACTCAGCCCCGGCGGCGTCAATCGGATGCAATCGCGCAGCAGGTGCGCTGGTGGGCTCCACTCATCCGGCCTCCCCGCCTCCAGCCTAAGCACAGCAATGGGCGGATGCTCTGTCAGAAACCCTCGACAGAGCGTAAGAACTTCCTCGCGAATACGCTTGTCATGTGCCCGGACCTCAACAGGAAGCTCAGCCACTTCAACCCGGATGGCTTCATCTGCCGGCCCACTCGTTGATTTAGTCATCAGCGACGGTTTCTCCGATTCGCTTAGTATGCACCCCGCCCGGAGATGACCGCTGGAATGGTCAGCAGCAGCAGCTTCAGGTCCAACAGTAATGAACGCCGCCTGATGTACTCGATGTCCATCTCAACCCAACGGTCGAACGGAATGTCACTGCGCCCGCTAACCTGCCAGATGCACGTCAGTCCCGGCGTCACCGAGAGGCGCTGCATATGCCACGGCTCGTAATCTTCCACTTCCTCAGGAAGAGGAGGCCTCGGGCCTACAAGGCTCATATCACCCTTGAGCACGTTGATAAGCTGTGGAAGCTCATCAAGGCTGAACCGGCGCAACAACGCACCGACCGCGGTGATGCGGGGGTCATTGCGCGTCTTGAAGACAGGCCCGCTTACTTCGTTGAGGTGCTCTATGGACTTACGCAGGTACTCAGCGTCCAAGCACATTGATCTGAACTTGTAGAATCGAAAATGGCGGCCGTCTTTACCGACTCTGATCTGGGTAAAGAACACCGAGCCCGGCGAATCAAGCTTGATCGCTGCAGCTATGAGCCCAAAGAGCGGCGCCAATAGGATTAGTCCGACGCCCGCGCCTATCACGTCTATGATGCGCTTCGCAATAAAATACGCCTTTGTAGGCTGAGAAAGAGCCACTGTCTCTTCGACAGACGTCACTTCCCGACACCTGCCTCGGAGGGCACGAGCAATCGCGCCACAATCGGGTAAATAGCCTGCGTGAACTCGGTTACCTCAGCGGCCGCGCGGGTTTCTCCATCATCCGCGATAGTGGCCGCGTGAATCAAAAGCCCATAAGAATCATCACCGGGTTTCAGCAGAGACCATCCAAGTCGCGCACGATCGGGCATGGTGCCCTGCTTGGTCGCAAACAGGTATAAGGCAACCAGTTTCTCACCGTTCTTTCTCGCTTCGAAGAGGCGTCCGTGAATCTCACGGTGCGGTTTCCCGGATGCAGGCACATCCACATTCCGCCCGCCGATAATCGTCCACCCGCCGGCCAGATAACATCCTTCCGGTGAGTGAAGGTCCCGCCAATCGCGCCCGAAGACGGCCCAGAAATCAATCGTGACATCGTTGCGCTTGTATGTTCGACGCAGGAGCGCATCACCAGCCAACGCCCGCAGAACAGCCTTTGGCTGTGGCACGTCGGTCCCCTGCCAACCGTCAAAGTTCATCGGTATAGCCATCATGTCCAAGTCAACTGCCGGCTCACGTGCCTGCCGAATCGAAATAGTCCATCCAGCCGCGTTTGCAATTATCAGCAAGAGGACGAGAATCACCAATCTTGTCTGATAGCCGTGCACCCGAGCAGCCTCCCCACCGCAATCAGGCCGAACGCGGCTAGTATGAACACGAACACGGAGCTGAAACCGTGAAAGAAGCCGGTCGCAACGTCGCGCCCGGCGCACATGGCGAGCAACAAGACGATTACAATCCGACCGACGTTAGCGGCAAGGGCCACGGGTACTGACAGGCCGAAAACAGCGACACGGGCCCACAACTTGCCCCGTACAATATAGGCAAACAATGCCGCAAGGGCGGTCATGGAGATAACCGACTGCAGGCCGCTGCAGGGCACATCTATCTCGAACGTGTATTCCGGCACATGTACATCAACCCCGCTGACAAAAACCGGAATCCCTACGGCGCCCAGAAGACTGCCGGCGGCAGCGGCTGACGCAATCTGCAGCGGGAACGCAACAAACTCCACGAGCATCCGTGAAAGTGGAACCATAAAGACCAAGAACGCAACGGGAAAGGCGACGGTCATGCCGGTTTTCCAGCCCCACATCCACGCGATGATTCCCCAAAGCACGGGGACAAATGAGAGAGCCTCGACGAAATGGATTTCCAATGCCCTCCCGACGAGGTCAAGCGCTACTCCTATGACAATGGCTGCCAACCCAAGCTTGCTCCCGGTCAAGGCACCACCACGGAGCAAACCCCTCTTCCGCCAGACCAATACTGCGGATACGACAGGTACCAGCGGAGCATGTCCATAGAATGGGTCGCGCAGCCAACGCTTGAACATCCACGCAAAAATCGGCCCATACAGCAATCCAAGCAGAGCCGCAACTGCTATCCCGAACAGAACCCAGGGCATTACTCTCTGTCGCACAGGCTGCGTTGTAACCGCTTCCGGCTGGGTCTCAGCCCCGAAATCTGCGTCAACGCTGCCATCGCTGGACACAGCCGATGCACCTACCTGGCCTTGGAAGCCCGTGAGTTCCGACCCAAATAATAGTATATCAAGGCACCAGCACCACCACCCGCGCCCGCAATGATAACAATTCCGACGATTTGCAGCACATGCACCTTCAGGAACCCTACACATGCCCTCGCTGCATTGACCAGCGCGGCCCCACCACCTCCCTGCAATTCCCGGGCCACCCCAACTACAATACCAGCCAGCGCAAGTGCCGATATGCTGCCCACTGCTACATAAAAGATAACGGATCGCCTTCGCCTGCGGCTGCTTTTACGGCGCCGCACCGATACTCGCGTCCAATCGGTGCCGCATACCGGACATCGCTCCACGTCCCGCTTAAGCTTCGTCCCACAGTAGCAGATTCGGTACTGGCGGCGGCCGCACTCAGGACATCGCTCCACGTTGTCGTTCAGCTCGGCACCGCAGAAGTAACATCTGTTGACACGCGTGCTATCCGAACTCATTATTACCCCACGCCCGTAAAAATGCCTTTCGATTTCGTTACATACCTGCTAATAAAAGGGCGGAGTTGACGCCCGGGTGCTTACATTTGCCCACAATCACGCAAAAAGAACGCCTCATTGCCCAAGCAATGAGGCTACGACGAAACCGTCGCGGCCATGCTAGGGCCGCGCAATGTTTTGCCGGTCGCCACTATGAAGGCTATCGCTCACTCAGTGACTCATCGGCGGGTGAAGCACGCCGGCGGCCTGGCTCCACTGCCCCCGGGCAACCCACTTGACATGGCCGTCCAAGAACAGGAAGTCTGACCCATCGTTGTGGGCTTGCCCGACCTTTTCCGGCGGGTCTATCGTATCCAGCCCGTTATCACACAGTACAAGCTGGGAGGCAGGGGCCTCGACCCCCGTAATCTTCAGAGACTTGAACGGGTCAGGGCACAATGGATCCTGGCCACCATTCCATGTATCCCACTGTGTACAATAGCTGAAACTGACAACACCGGCCTGCGCAGCCTCCGGCCTCCCCCACTCGGTCGCAGGTCCGCTCAGCCCAAGTGCGGCGGCCTTACTCGGCGTCTCGGTCCGAAACGGATCGCTCTGGCAGTACCAGATTCCGTAGTTCTTCATGTACGGTTCCAGTGAGTTGACCAGATTCGCCATCGCCGTCAACGACATGGTACTGTGGTGCCAACTAAACGTCCACTGGAAGTACGCGATGCCCGGCACCGGAGAAAGGGGCGCGAGCTTGTCATCATAGTCGGTCGCGTACATGTGCATGGCAAGGCCGCACTCACGCAAGTTGCTCAGGCACTGGCTTTGCCGAGCTTTTGCCCGTGCCTTGGCGAAGACTGGGAAGAGAATCGCTGCCAAAATAGCGATAATCGCAATCACGACGAGGAGCTCGATAAGAGTGAAACCGTTGCGGCGCTTTGACAGTGGATGCACCAGTATCCCTCCTTGCGGCGGAGATTTATTATAGGCCCGCCCAGGCTCTCCCCATTCGGGGCGTGCATCCCGTAATGTCTCTCAGAGGTAAAACGAGTCCGCTTGGTTGTATCACTTCTCGAACCGGGCCGTCCGAGGCGTCCAAGCTTACCAAGCAGACGCGAGGCAAAACTTTCCGTCCGTTTTGAGGACTTAGTTATGGTACCGACGCCTGAAGCCCCAGCCCATAAGGGAAGCTAAGCCGCTGGCAAATAGCAATAGGGTGCCCGCTTCGGGTGCCGGCGCATGAGTGAACCCGGTCTTCGAGCCGGTGCCGCCGCTCGTGTTGCTCTGCCAGGTATATTCGCTGCCCGGCGTATATCCTGGGCCGTACACGTTACTGCCAACCTTGAATGTGTGAGTCTTGGCGCCCATGGTACTCCCCGTCCACAGCAGTGCTTTACCTGTCGGTGAGGCGCCGACATTGCTGACTCCCTGGTACGTCCAGTTGGACTCGGTGCTCATCTGGAAGATACCCGAGCTCTCTACATCGGGATGAACTGCAATCCAGAACTCGGTGGAAAAGCCCCCCGGCTCGGTCGTCCACGTCCACGTGTACTCGTAAGTATAGGTCCCCGAATTGGCCGAGGAGTACGTTACCGTATCCGCAAACGCCGGGATGCAGATGAACACGATTACCAGAGCTATTGCCAACGGCGCGGTTTTACGAAGCACAGGACACCAGCTCCTTTCCTCAGGAAAGGCTTGGCACCATCTCAGATTAGCTGAATAATGCAAGTTTAACACCCATCAACCCCAATGTCAAGAGGCTGAGCACTTTTTTTTCGTGAGAATGACAGTGGAAATCATGCAGCCTCTTGCGCCGAGTCATCCGCAAGAACCGCCCGTCCACGCGTCTCGTATTCACGTTTTGCCGCTACCGGCACGGTGCGCCAGATTAGGAATTGCTTGCGCAATGCATTGAGAAACAACCAATTGGTCTTTTTCCATGAACTTATGTCGCCAGCCTGGCGTCGTAGCGTCAAGTGAATCTCATAGATCTCCCCCTCCCCCGTCGGCACCGTCTGCAGGTCGAAGTCCTGGCTTACCCCGAGGTCATAAGGCGCCAGCCACATCCGCAGTCGAACCGCGATTCCAGGCCCCCTCTCGGTCTCCACTCGCTCCAGGCGCACGTTCTCGGCGAGGAAGTCCCCGCCCGCATATCCCACGTAGGCGTCAAAAAACTCCTTGAGGAACGCGCAGCTCGCCACGGCATCCGGACCGGTGACACGGAACGGCAGCTCCAACCGCATCAATTCACCCTCCGGCTCGGGCAACCGCCACTTGCGTTCAATCCCGGGCATCGCAATCTCTGAGGCGCGTTTGGCCGGGTAGATTGTCGAAAGCAGCACGACAGCAACGACGATGATGGTCACTCCCACGGCCGATGTGGATGAGTAATTCAAACTGATTCCGGCTCCGTGCCCCGTAGCCATCAGAACCTTCGAAAGAATCTGCCCGATCAGATACCCCACGATGGCGCCGATGTTAGCGAACACACTCGCTTCCGCCAGGAACAGCATCGCAATATGAATCGGCGCGAGGCCTACCGCGCTGTAAATTCCGATCTCCTTGACGCGCTCATATACCGACCCGAGCATGGTATTCAGTACGATCAAGGCCGCGATAAGGATGGGAACCGCAACGCCCTCCAACCCGGAGAGGGACGATGTGCCGATGGAGCTGTACAAATAGGTCCGACCGCGGCTTCCGGTGTAGAGACTGAGCGCAAACCGTTTCATCAAGTCGTCGACGGCTGCGAGGACGTCCTCATCATTGCCGTAGCGGATGGCTATTGACCGCAACGTCCCGCCGAGGTCCATTACCGTCTCAAATGGAAGGATAGCGACTGTGCCGGGCAGGAAGTGCTTATACTCCTGCAATAGTGACTGAAGCCCCGATGTGCCGAGTTTGAACCGCTGCGCCGCCTGGCGTTTGACCTCTTCGATTACTTCCGGTCGAAGCATGGCATAGTCCACCGGCGTCAACGGTTCACCATCAAGGTCTCTCAGACTCGCGAAGCGCTGGTCGTCCACCAATCCCACAACACGGTACCTCGTTCCAAAAATGATGACGGTAGCGCTGCCTACATCCTGCGGTCCGATTCCCAGCTCATTGGCCATACTCTGGGGAAGAATGCAGCTATCGCGCTCACCGGGACGGAACCAGCGCCCGCCGGGTAGGAGCGTCTTGTCCACTCCAGTGACCGGCGGCTCCTTCGCTGACAAGCCCAGCAATACGTTAGCCGCATATACTTTAGAAGGGTTTACACCAGACCGGATGTCAACGTAGATGCGTTGCTCGATATCAGCGGGGGAATACCATGCTCTGGGTGAGACCGGACGCGTCTGTTCTGTCCCTCCCGGTGGGCGTGTGTGGTTCGTGCCGCGCGATGTCTTGCCGCCCAACTCATTCTCCACTATCATATAGGTCGGTTCCTCAAGCGGCGACCACACCCGATCGCGAAGCATAATTCCGGGGTAACAAGGTTCACGCCGGAGAGTGATGCGGTTGGGCCGAAGGTAGGTCTTCACGGACGTGAAAGACAAAACGGTGAATGTCAGGAGGGTCAGCGTAGCGCACGTGAGGCCTGTTCGCGCCTTGCGCCGCCGCATGTTAGCAATGCCCAGGGCAAAGGCGGTCGCCGCGGCGCTGATACGCCCCACGTCCGCTTCGTGGACCCCCCCCGCCTCCTGCTTCATCTTAAGAAGCTGCTCGTTGAACTTGGTGGTCACGACACCGATCACGACAATCGCCAGGGCCAGGATGATGAAGGCCAGCAGGATAATCAAGGGGGTGATGGAAAGCTCAAAGGCCGGGTGTACCCAGCGCAGGATGACGAAAACCACGATGAAAACCCCGGCCGTTCCAGCGATTTGTCGTTTGATGTCAGGGAATGAGAACAGCAGACGTTCACCGAAGTACGCAAACGGCAGCAGCATCGCCAGATAAAACAGCACTCCCTTGACTACATCGGTGGCCGTGCCCTGGACATCCGGATAAGCACGTGACTCGTAGCCCCATGCATTTCGCGATGCCGATATAAGTCTGTCATAACGGCGCTCCATCGCTGCCTGTTCGGCCATGTCCAACGCACCCCGCGCCAGGCTGTGAAGCTCCTGAAGGCGCTGATTGGCAATCCCGTGCTCGCGGAGGGCGCTCATCCGGTACTCGTCCAGGAGCCACATGTCATGTGCAACCTGGTACGGTGTGTAGGGAATCGCGGGGGTCTGGTCCGGTGTAAAGCCTTTGATGGACAGCATCCCCAGCCCAGCACCTCCCCCGAAACCAGTGACCTTGCCCTCTCCCCCCTCAGTCCCCCCGCGAGAGACATTGGCCACCACCATCCGCAGTCCCAACAACCCCATACCCATCGCTATGTCAACCGCTTCCCTCGGCTTGGCATAGACCACGGCGCAGGGCTCCACGTAAGAGGGCAACTCAGAGCCGACGGTGCCGGTATGCGGCAAAGAGTAGCCATACGACATCGGCTCAGCAAGGGTACGGTTATCATAGATGAACATCTGCTCGAGTGTCTGGAAGTAGCGCTCATCAACAAGGTCGTAAAGGTCAATTGCACAACAGGGGAAAACGATTACAGGGCGCTTCAAACCCACGCGCCCATACACTTCGCGCGGGAACTTCCCCTCGCCCTCGGAACCCAAATCCGGGGCATAAACGATGCCCCCGGTTCGGTCGTCAACCTTGTAGGCTTCGAGCTTTGCAGCGCGATCGGATGTCTCACCCCGGATGGTGAAACCGCCCAGCTCGTTGCTCATATCCCAGGCCTCGGTATGCATTCCCATCATCATCTTGTGGGGCGCCTGCACCAAAACCAGCGCGCCGGGGACCGGCGTGCTCGGGAGGAAGCTCTTTTTGCGCACGAACTCGAGCACCCGCCCCTCAACATCATCCATCTCGTCGAGTTTCTTGAGCGCCTTCAACCGTTTGAGAGTTTCGTTCTGAAGGTCGGGGTCGTTCAGGAAGTCAACAAGCAGGCAACAAAGCATTTGGCTTTGCCGGCGGAGATTGTCCCAGTCAATGTGGTCCGGCGTGTCAAGCGGCGTGTCAACCAGGTTCCGTGCGTCGTTAATGGTGGCAAACGCGATTCCTGCCCGCCCCCCGCGAATAGCCATCTCCGAGTCAAAGGCAATCTTTCCCGGGAAATAGGTGTGCCATTCACGCCCCTTGGTCGGATTGATACAATCCACAAAAACGTCGGAAGCCGAAATACCCAGAGCCTCCGCTGCGGACTCAGCGTATTCCTCAAGCCGCTTGCCTATCGGCGAATAGAACCTCAACAGATGGGACTGCTGGTAGTACCAGCCGATCTGGCATGCGCCCAAGTGTGGGGACTGGCTGCTCAAATCCAGCGCAATCAGCAGATGTATCTTATCAAAGGACAGCAGGCGCTTCAGAAGGCGTAAATCGTGCTCCCGACGCGCAATTTCAGCCTGCAGACGTTTCTTCGTCTGGTCAGCAACCTCAAGCTCCTCAGCCGCCCGAACCTCACCACCCTCCAACCGCCGCAGGTGGTCTTTTACCTGCGCCAATTCCTTCTCGAGTTCATCTCGATGGTCGTATCGGTGTTTTTCCTTCCTCTCCTCTCGGCCGAGCAAATTGATGAACTCGCGCGTGCCGGCAGCCGCCTCAAAATGCCCCGGTGTGGCAAGCAGTACCACCGACCGCTTCGGCGGGTGCTTCATCAGCGTCTCAGCAACCTGGAAGAAAGCAGCCAAGCCGCAAGCGTTCTCGGCTCCCGGCGCCCGTTTCGGCACCACGGAGATGGAATCGTAGTAAGCCTGCAGGATGACACACTCTTTCTGCAGTTCAATGTCCGAACCGCGCACAAAGCCGATAATGTTACGCACCGTCTTCCGCTGCCACGGCATGCGCGCGTGCAGCGTCACCTGCGGCGGTGAGATGGTCACCCGCGCGATAAGCTCCTGCGCCTGGTCGCGTGAGATCCAGAAACGCGGAACACTTATCGGAACCCGAAGAAACTTCGTTTCCGCCTCGCCGCGCACCGTCGTCTCAGGCTCGATGAAGATGACTGCAGAAGCGCCCAGAAGCGGGGCATTGAGCCAGTTTAGCCCGCAGTTGAAGTCGATGAGAACAACGCTGCCATCTACTCGTTTCCCATTGAATTTGGACAGTTCGCCATTCTGGACGTAAATAAGACGGCCTCGAATGCCTTCAGGTGGAATGGTCGATGTACGTACGAGGTTGGGCCAGACGGCCTGGAGGCTGTACCTCTTTGCATTACAGGTCAACACCGCTCCCTCGTCCAGCGCGACCGGGATGTCGAATTCCTGCGTCTCTAAGTCGGCGATGCCGATCTGCCGCAGCCGCTGCTCAACATACTGTGCCGCCTCGTCACAGCCAGGGTAACCGCTTGCACGCGATTCCAACTTCGCGAGATGCTGGATATCACGCCGCATCTC
>JALGUK010000374.1 GCA_029820875.1 Candidatus Zipacnadia bacterium | reverse complement strand
AGGCGGAGCATTCGACAACAATCGGCGAAGTCAAAATCTGTCAAGAAATCTGTCGAGGAATGTGTGGGATGCAGGGCATTGCGACAGCTCGTCCTGGCGGGACGTGAAAATCCGAGCGAGTGTCCAGTGTGCGGCAAGTGGATTGAAAGCTAAGGGACCGACCACAAATGGTGGACGCCTTCGTCGACGGCCGGGGCGTGCCTTTCGCCCGGTACCGAGAGCTGCTGCCGAATCTGGCCCGGAATTTTCCCCCAGCCAACCGGGTGCGAGATCGGGACTTCGGTCGGCGGATGTACTATGACTGGCAGTGGTGCCAGGTGTGCGGCGCCTTGGGCCGGAGGGGGGCGATCCTGGAAATACACCACATGTTCGCCGGCCGGCACGGAAAAAGCGACGAACTCTGCGCTGTAATTATGTGCTGCCGGGAGTGCCACGAGCGGTACGGGCCGCAGAGCGAGGCGAACGTGGGGCTCCTGCTGTTCCGCAAGTGGGCAACGGATGCGGTCCACACGGACTGGGTGCGCTCGGCTATCCTCCGTCGCCGATTTCTGCCGGACCTGGCGGTCGACTGGGAGGGGCATCGCCGCTACATGCGACGGATAGGCGAGCCGGCTTGGAAAACCTGCGGGAAAATGGTACAATAGGGGTACTGATTCTGAACATGGAGGTAACGGCTATGCTGATGCTCACGAGGAAAAAGAACGAGAAGATCGTGATCGGTGACGACATCACGATTACTGTCATGGAGATCAAGGACGGCATGGTGAGGCTTGGGATTAACGCCCCCAAGGAGATACCGGTCCACCGCCTAGAGATCTACAAGGCGATCGCGCGGAGCGAGGGCGGGCCGGGGCTCCGCCACAACGATCCGCACAGGGGGAAGCGAGATGACGCCTGACGAGCGGACGGCCCGGCGAGCGCTGAAAGCCCTACTCCGCCGGCTGCGGAAGGCCGAGTCCAAGTTTGTGGACCGGCGTGACGTGGAACAGCAGGCGGCGTGGGCCGCGGAGGCGAGGGAGATACGTGCGACGGCCGAGGAGTTGGACGAGCACCTCGCCAACGACCGCGTGTACGGGCACCTCTACGGGGAGTGCCTGTCGGAAGCCGTGTCGCACGTGCTGTTGGCCCTGGTGGCGGTGGCGAACGACGCGACGTTCGGGGCGGGGCGGGAGGCGTTCCGCGAGCACGTGCTCGCGGCGAAGAAGCTGCTTCGCGAGAAGAGATCACGGGAGAAGCGTGTTCCGGAGCCGAGCGGATGAAAGCCATCACGATATCCCAACCATACGCCTCAATGATCGGCACAGAGAAGTGGGTAGAGAACCGCTGCTGGCAACGCATGCCATCCTACCGTGGACCGCTTGCAATCCATGCGGGTAAAGGTACGCAATACCTGAGCCGCGATGAGCTGCGAGAATATCCGACAGGAGCGATTGTCGCGGTGGCGGAGTTGCTGAATTGTTTACGCCCCGACGTAGTTCGTCGGAGACTGAATGACTGTTCGTTAACCCTCGACCGTTTGGTTGCCCCCGAAGGCCCGACGGTCGAAGAGTTCTTGGCACACGAACACACCGAAGGCCCGCTTTGCTTGGTATTGGGGAAAGTGCGGAAGTTGAAACAGCCCGTGCAATGCAAGGGAGCGTTGGGGCTTTGGGATGTGCCGAACTGGCTGGAGAAAAAGATCCTAGAGCTCGCAACACACTTTTCAGCATAATTGCATGGTACCATAACCAAGAGCAGAAGAAAAGGATCACGGGGGAAGCGTGCTCCGGAGCATTCGCTTCCGCCCAACTATGCGTAGTCGAGAATGTATCGGTGTACCCCTTCCCTATAGGCTTGCCCCATGGGGGGCCTGACGCGACGTGTCGATAGCTCCGGGGTCAGCCCACGCTGCTGCTCCGTCGGCGTGGACGCGGTTCGAGACACGGCCGTTGCGGTGGCGAGCCACAACCCTTTAATACGGGATTCTTATTGCGAAGCCATTGGGACCAGGGCGTAGGGGTAAATGCACACAACCTGTGCCCGTTGCCTGGGAAGAAACCGCGATGACGCGGAAAGAACCCCTTTGGGGTGCCGAGACTCTCGGGCCGAGTTGAAGGCCCGCCGATTTGTGACTCGCCTCTTTTTGTAGGGAGAAAGTGGCGACGCGACATAACCCAAACTCCGAAACTAGACTCTCTGGAAAGCCAGTGCCGACAGAATACCGCATGCACAAGGACAAGTCAAGACCATACTCCGGCGGCGGGTTTGCGACATCCCGTAAAGCCCGCCAGTGCCGCCAAGGCCCTGTCTCCGAACTGGAAAGCCGGATCTGCCATTGGCGGGAGCTGTTTTCACTGGCGGGTCACGCCGGAGATTTGCGAAAGTATCCCCCTAGATATGGGGATCGGTGTTCAAACAAGCCCACAAGCCGACAATTCATGGGGGACAAAAACTGTCCCTTTGGGGGGGGAAGGTGCGAAGTGATCTGACCGCAGAAGGACTCTCCCCTGAGTCAGTGTTGGCCGTACTTGAGAATGCGAGTACGGATCATCCGGTGAGGCGGAGAATGGTGATCGAAGCGGAGGTCCT
>JALGUK010000373.1 GCA_029820875.1 Candidatus Zipacnadia bacterium | reverse complement strand
TTCCACTGGAGCACACCGGAGCCGTGGCACTATTCGAACGGGGAGAGCTTCTTTTCGCCTTCGAGCATGTCGCAGCTCATCGCACACTCCAGCGGGCGATACCTGTGGATTGGCAACATCAGCCCCACAAATTGCCGCGCAAATGCCCCGCGCTGGCCACTGGTGATTGGGGAAGTGGACCCGGAAACCATGATGCTCATCAAGAATAGTGTGATTACTATAGACACCCGTGGGCCTGATGAGCCGGAGGGCCTGCAGCTATCCAACTTCTATGCGTTCGAGGACCGCCGGACGGGGGATATTGTGCTCCCGATGCAACGCTGGAAGCCGGGCGGTGTCCGCGAGTGGGTCATCTACCGGATTGCAGTCCACTGAGGGAGTACTCTTCAATCCTCGCGGGCTTCTTTTAGATTAGCGCCGCGAACAAAAGGAGGAAATGCTGCACTCGCGCAGCACTGCCATGAGCTCTAAGTCCACCAGCTCAGACCACCGACAACCTCGTGATGCCGAGCAAACTGCGACTCCTGTCTCCCGCCGCCAGTTCTTCACTCAGTCAGTGACCCTCGCTGCAGGTGGAGCATTGCTCCTGGCTAATCAAGGCGATGCACAGAAGGCCATCCATAAGACCAGGTTCTCCTTTGTCCACATGGCGGATATCCACGTCCAACCCGACGGCCAGCGTAAGTCGGCCTCCGGGTTCCTCAAGGCGATTGAGGTTTGCAACGGGCTGAAACCGAAGCCGGATTTCGTCATCAACGCTGGCGACCTGGTGATGGACGTGCTTGGAGCAGACCGCAAGCGTGCAATCCAGCTTTACGACCTCTATCAGAAGTGCTGCGAAAGCTACGAAATGCCGGTGTATCACGTTATCGGCAACCACGATGTCTTCGGATGCAACGAAGGCGGACCTGGGCCGGATGCTCCCGAATATGGCAAGGCTATGTTCATTGACCGCCTCGGCCCGCGCAAGGATGCTACCTACTACTCGTGGGACTTCGGCCGGTGGCACTTCGTCGCGCTTGACACCATAGCCGCTATCCCCGAGAAGGGATACGAAGGAGGAGTGGACGCCGAGCAGCTTGAGTGGCTTGCCGCAGACCTGAAGGCAGTGGGTAAGAGGCGCCCGATCTGCCTGGTGGTGCACATCCCCCTTATGAGCATCTGGCCCTGGGTGGAATGGGACCCGCTGGCGGCGCATGGGCGGGAGACGATTTGCGTAAACGCAAAAGATGTCATAGAAGTATGCAAGCCCTACAACCTGAAGCTCGTCCTGCAAGGTCACCAACATATCTACGAGTGTATCCGCCACCATGGAATCGAGTACATCACAGGGGGAGCCGTCTGCGGCGCGTGGTGGAGCGGGCCTTACCAGGGTGACCAGGAGGGATTTGTGCACTTCATAGTGGAGGGCGACCAGTACCGGTACCGCTTCGTGGATTACGGCTGGGAAATCTGATTCGGAGAGTAAGCAATGACCTTTCGTGAGCGGCAGAACGCGACGTTCCGCAGGGAACCGCTCGACCGCGTGCTCTGGCAGCCGCGGCTTGAGCACTGGTATAGGACAAACAAGGCACAGGGCACGCTTCCTGAGCGGTACAAGAACATGACCGACCTGGAGGTCTACGATGACCTGAACTGCTCAATGCGCGCCTACCACCTGTTCAACCCGTGTCTTCGCATCATCCCGGGCGAGGACTTCGAGGTCGAGACCATCGAGGAACCCGACCGCACCACAACTATCTGGCACACCTCCAAGGGCGCCCTCCGGCAGGTGCAGCAGCGGACCACCCAGGCCTTTCACTGTGTGGAGTATCCCGTCAAAACGCCCGACGACATGCGCATTATGGAGCATATCCTGCGATCACAGCGTGTCGAGTTCGACTGGGAGGCGTTTCGCAGGGCCGACGAGACGCTCGGGGACCACGGGGCGCCTACTATGTACCTGCCTCGGGTCAACATTCAGCGCCTGTACATTGACCTCATGGGCTTTGAGCCTACATTGCTTGCCCTGCATGACTGGCCGGACGCGGTTGAAAGGCTGATTCGGACTATTGACGAGACGGACGAAGAGATTCTGAGAGTCGTAGCGCAGTGCCCGATTGAACATATCAATTTCGGCGACAACGTGGACTGCGACATGCTCCCGCCGCCGTTTTTGAAGAAGTATGTACTGCCTGCTTACCAGCGGCGTAATGAGATTCTGCACGCGGCGGGCAAGTTCACTCATACCCATTTCGACGGAAAGTTCAAGACGCTTATGCCATACTTCCACGACACAGGTTGCGACGGCTTTGAGGCGCTCACACCGCTGCCTCAAGGAGACGTTGAGCTGGAGGAGATGAAGGAGGCGCTCGGCGATGACCTCATTCTTCTTGACGGCATCCCCGCGACGGACTTTCTGCCGGAGTTCACTTACAAGGAGCTTGAGGAGCGCACGCTGAAAGTCCTCGACCTCTTCGCTCCCAGGCTGATTCTGGGCGTCTCCGACGAACCCGCGGCATTCCCTCCCGCAGCCAGCGCTCGATGGTCTCGGGAAACGTCCACTGCGACATGAGAAACACGCGGTCCGGTTGACCGTACTCGAACGTGGCATGAAAACGCTCGCGGGCGGTCATCTTCGTATGTGGCATGATACCCCCTTGGGCTCCGCAATCGGCGCCTTAGGTCTCGAGCCACTGGTGCCCTTTCCGCCGGTAGGCAACCTACTTTCTTAAGGGGATGTCCTTCTCGGGCGGCTCCGGTGGCTCGGGCGGAGGCTTGGGCCGTTCGCTCCTCGGCGGCGGCGGGATGTAGCCCTCCTTGAGTCGTTCAGCCTGGTCGGTCTTCGTCTTCTTCTCGCTCGCCATTCGCTTCTCCCTCCTCATTCGGCCGATAGAATTGGATGAAGTCGATCAGCGATCCGTTCAGGAGAATCCCCGGATCGGGGATCTCTTCTTCCTGCTTCCCCGAGATCCACATAGCATTTGCCAGGAAGAGCACTGGGCCTTCGGCGTATTCGTCCGCAAAGTACTGAGGCCACCCGTACACCCGGCGTCCGTCCTTAAGGAACACCTTCACATACGTCCGGGGATCCGTCTTGAGCAGATACTGGTCGCAGACCATATGCCGGTTCTGGAGCTCCTGATCGTCAAGCCGAGGCGTTGCGCCGCCTCCATGTGCCAGTTGTGGGCCTTGGACGTCCCGCCTATGACGCCCGTCGCGAAGGACAGAAGCAGCAGAGGCACGGCGTCCTCTGGTCGAAGCCATGTGTGCATCCACTCGGCCGCCCCTACTGACCCCGCGGGCCGGCACGGCACAAAGACCAGCCGTGCCACCACGACGAACGCGTAGTTCACGAAACTGTACACAAGCGCCTTGCCAACAAGCACCGTCCCGCTCTGCTCGCGCTCGTACGCCAGAGATCGTTCGATGAAGAGGCTGATGAACCCCGGCAGCAGGATGAACAGGCCCGCGATTGCCGTTGCTGATGCTGGAACGCCTTCCATTCTTTCACCTCCGCCGCGAAACCCAGCCTGGCATCAGAGGTGCCAATCTGCTCGGGTCCTATTCGGCGAGCG